>JAEUOH010000143.1 GCA_016790845.1 Dechloromonas sp. | reverse complement strand
TGGCCTGGGATTTGTACAACGCCGGCGCCGATGCGCTGATCATTCAGGACATGGGCCTGCTGGAAATGGATCTGCCACCAATCCAGCTACACGCCAGCACGCAGACCGACATCCGCAACCCCGAAAAAGCCAGGTTCCTGGAGGACGCCGGCTTCTCGCAGATCGTCCTGGCGCGCGAATGCAGTTTAAAGGAAGTTATCAACATTGCGTCGCAAACGACTGTTGCATTGGAATATTTTGTGCACGGCGCGCTCTGTGTCGCGTATTCCGGACAGTGCTACATCAGCCACGCCCACACCGGCCGCAGCGCCAACCGTGGCGAGTGTTCGCAGGCCTGCCGCCTGCCCTACACGCTGGTAGACGACAAGGGCAAGACGGTTACCGAGAACCAGCATTTGCTGTCGATGAAGGACAACAACCAGTCCGACAACCTGCTGCCGTTGATCGAGGCCGGCGTCTCGTCGTTCAAGATCGAAGGACGGCTGAAAGATATCTCCTACGTCAAGAACATCACGGCCCATTACCGGACGCTGCTCGACGAAATCATCGCCGCCCACCCGCAATACACCCGCGCCTCCAGCGGCCGCTCGACCTTCACTTTCACGCCGCAGCCGGAAAAAACCTTCAACCGCGGCTACACCGACTATTTCGCCGACGGCCGCCAGGACGACATCGGCGCCTTCGACTCGCCGGCTTTCGTCGGCGAACTGATCGGCGACGTGGCCGACATCGGCGACGGCTGGATCGTCGTCAATACCGACCAGACTTTCCACAATGGCGACGGCGTCTGTTTCCACGACGCGCACGGCGACGTTCAGGGCATGCGCATCAATCGCGTCGAAGGCAAGAAACTCTTCCCGGCGGAAATCCCGAATGACCTGACCATCGGCGCCACGCTATTCCGCAATCGCGACCAGGAATTCGAGCGGGCGCTGGAAAAGGATTCGGCCGATCGCCGCGTCGCCGTCAATCCGGTCTTTGCCGAGACGGCCAAAGGCTTCACACTGACGCTGACCGACGAAGACGGCGTGACGATTACGGTC
>JAEUOH010000129.1 GCA_016790845.1 Dechloromonas sp. | reverse complement strand
CAGCAAGGCGGCGGCCAGCCGTTCCCTGCCGAACATCTGCCGGCCGTCGGTGGCTTCGCTGACGCCGTCGGTGAACAGGCAGAGAATGTCGCCGTCCACAAGCTGCTGGTGCCCGCTGCGATAGGGGTAATCGGTTGCAGCGCATAGCGGCGGGCCGGAAACGCCGCCGGTTTCGATTTTCGTGACCACGTCGCCGCGCAGCAACAGCGGGGCGTCGTGGCCGGCGCAGACGAATTCGAGGGCGCCGCTATCGGCGTCGAGAATGCCGATGAAGGTGGTCACGAACTGGTATTCCGGGTTTTCGCGATTCAGTTCGCGCTGAAGTTCGCGTACGGCCAGGCCGAGATCGTCGTGCCGCCGAGTCAGGGTGCCGGCCAGGGTCTTGGTGATGGCCATGAACAGGCTGGCCGGAATGCCCTTGCCGGAAACATCGCCGATCGCCAGGCAGAGGCGGCGGTCGTCCAGCATGAAGCAGTCGTAGTAGTCACCGCCGATAGCGAGCGCCGGTTCGAGCAGCGCGCCGACCGAGAAACGCTTTTCATCGGCAAAGCGGCGCGCCGGGTCGGGTAGCAGGCCCATCTGGATGCGGCGCGCGGCATCGATTTCGCCCTTGGTTCGCGCGCTTTCCTCGCGGTTTTGCTGCAGTTGGGCTTCCGCCTTGCGCCGCCGGGTGTCGGCAGCGATCAGATTCATGCTCAGCAGGATGATGAAAACCGGGGCCAGCAGCGGAATGATCGACAATCCGTCGAACAGCCAGCGCCCGTTGGCAAAGGCCAGGTGGCCGGCGGCCATCAAGGCCATGATCAGCACCGTGAATATCAGCGTCGCATTGCGTGGGCGCATGCTGGGAACCGTAACGATCATCAGCAAGCCGCAAAGCAGCAGCGCGGCCATTTCAATGCTCGACATCCACGCCGGGCGCTTGAGCGCGGTGCCTGCCAGCAGGCTTTCGATGACCTGGGCATGGATGTCCACGCCCGGCAGGAGTTCGCCGCGCGGGGTGACGATGGTGTCCTGCAGGCTGGAGTTGTTGAAGCCGATCAGGACAAAGCGCGAATTGAAGGTTTCCGGCGGGTAGACACCGGCCAGCACGTCGGCGGCGGACAGGTAGTAGCTGGCAGAGGAGCGGCCATAGTGCAGTAGAAGTTCGCCATTGGCGCGGGTGGGCAGGGCGTAGTCGCCGATCCGGATGCCCTTCATGCCCAGCTGGCCGCTATCGATCACCACGCGACCGGCGTCGCCCAGCGCGACGCGCATCATCTCTAGCGGAAGCGACAAGAAAGGCTGATCACCGACGATCGCCAGGGTCGGCACGCCGCGCAGGACGCCGCGCTCCGTGGTTGACTTTTCTATTTCCAGCGACGCGTTGATCAGACCCTCGCCGGCGGCGCTCTGTTCGATCCTCGGCAGGCTGGCGATGGCGGTGGGGAAGGTCGGCAAGGCGTGCAGCGTTTTCGGGTTGCCGTTGATCAGGATCGGCAACGGTCGCTGCGGCTGGCGCGAGCCGGGCAGGTTGTTGGCGACACCGATGACGGCCAGAACCGTTGGGCTGCCAGCCAATGCCTGTGCCAGCTTGTCGTCCGGCCCCGGCAGGCCGGCGAATGTGCCTTTGGGCAGGGTCGGAAAACGCTGGGCCAGCGCTTCGGGAGAAAGTCGATCCGGTTCGGCGAAAACGATGTCAAAGCCAAGCGCGTGCGGCTGACCGGCCAGGACGCGCGTTGCCAGATCGGCGATGATCTCGCGCGACCACGGCCATTGGCCGTATTTGACCAGGCTTTCGCTATCGATACCGATGACGACGACCGGTTCGCCGTCGCGCAGGCGGGGCATCTGGCGCTGATAGCGGTCGAACTGGGCGTTGCGCAGGCTGGCGAGGGGGGTCGCGTCGAGGTATGCGAGAGCAAGAGCGGCGAGTGCCAGGAACAACAGGGGAAGCGCACGCCCGCGACCGGCCTGAAACAGCGCGACAATAAAAGATTTCAGGTTGTCAGGAATCTGCCGCTCCGCTCGTTGTCGACGGAAATGCCGCCGCTACTGGATGTCCGCTCGATTATGCCACGCGTGGGCGGATGGACGCCTCAGGTAAAATACATCATGGATTCAAATCAGCAAGTCACCAAGCCGCTGTTCGGCTATCGCAAGTTCTGGGCGCAGCGCTTCGGCCCGGCGCCTTTCCTGCCCATGTCGCGCGCCGAGATGGAGGTGCTGGGCTGGGATTCGTGCGACGTCGTCCTCGTCACCGGCGACGCCTATATCGACCACCCGAGTTTCGGCATGGCGCTGATCGGGCGCCTGCTGGAAGCGCAGGGTTTCCGCGTCGGCATCATCTGCCAGCCGGACTGGAACTCCGCCACCGATTTCCGCAAGCTGGGCAAGCCCAACCTGTTCTTCGGCGTCACGGCCGGCAACATGGATTCGATGGTCAACCGCTATACGTCGGACCGCAAGATCCGCTCCGACGACGCGTACACGCCCAACGCCGAGCCGAACAGGCGGCCTGACCGCGCCGTGACTGTCTATGCCCAGCGCTGTCGCGAGGCGTTTCCCGGCAGCAACGTGGTGATCGGTTCGATCGAGGCCAGCCTCCGCCGCATCGCCCATTACGACTACTGGTCGGACAAGGTGCGGCGTTCTGTTTTGCCCGACTCCAAAGCCGATTTGCTGGTGTTCGGCAACGCCGAGCGCGCCATCGTCGAACTGGCCCATCGCCTGGCCAAAGGCGAAAAAATTTCCGACATCCGCGACCTGCGCGGCACCGCCTTCATGGTGCCGTCCGGCTGGCTGCCGTCCGACGAATGGGAGGCGATGGACTCGACCTCGGTCGACACGCCGGGGCCGCTGGTCAAACATGCCGACCCTTACGCCATGGAAAATGGCCCGAATTCGCCGTCGACCGCAACAGGCACCAATCCACCCGGCCAACATGCGGTGCGCATCGTTTCCCGCGCCGAACGGCTCGCTACGCGCAAGGACAGGCGCGCCCACACCGTCGTCCGCCTGCCGTCGTACGAGCAGGTCAGCAACGACCCAGTGCTCTACGCCCACGCCTCGCGCACTTTTCACCTCGAATCCAACCCCGGCAACGCGCGGGCGCTGGTGCAGGCGCACGGCGAGCGCGACGTCTGGCTCAATCCGCCGCCAATTCCGCTGACCACCGAGGAACTCGACAAGGTCTACGAACTGCCCTACGCCCGCCGCCCGCATCCGGCCTACGGCGAAGCGAAGATCCCCGCCTGGGAGATGATCCGTTTCTCGGTCAACATCATGCGCGGCTGCTTCGGCGGCTGCACCTTCTGCTCGATTACCGAGCACGAGGGGCGCATCATCCAGAGCCGTTCGGAAGACTCGGTGATCCGCGAAATCGAGGAGATGCGCGACAAGACACCGGGTTTCACCGGTATCGTCTCCGACCTCGGTGGGCCGACTGCCAACATGTATCACCTCAAGTGCAAGGACGAGAAGATCGAGTCGGCCTGCCGCCGCCTGTCCTGCGTCTATCCGGACATCTGCGAGAACCTCGGCACCGACCATGCGCCGCTGATCTCGCTCTACCGCAAGGCGCGCTCGCTGAAGGGCGTCAAAAAGGTGCTGATCGGCTCTGGGCTGCGCTACGACCTGGCGGTGCGTTCGCCCGAATACATCAAGGAGCTGGTGACGCACCACGTCGGCGGCTACCTGAAGATCGCCCCGGAACACACCGAGGAAGGGCCGCTGTCGAAGATGATGAAGCCGGGCATGGGCGCCTACGACCGCTTCAAGCAGTTGTTCGACCGCTTCTCGCGTGAAGCCGGCAAGGAGCAGTACCTGATTCCCTACTTCATCGCTGCCCACCCCGGCACTCAGGACGAGGACATGCTCAACCTGGCCTTGTGGCTGAAGAAGAACAACTTCCGCCTCGACCAGGTCCAGACTTTCCTGCCGACGCCGATGGCGCTGGCGACGACCATGTACCACACCGAGAGAAACCCGCTCAAGAAGCTGCACCGACAGGGTGGGGAAGTCGTCGGCGCCGTGCGCAACGGCCGTCAGCGCAAGCTGCACAAGGCCTTCCTGCGCTACCACGACCCGGCCAACTGGCCGCTGCTGCGCGAAGCGCTCAGGGAAATGGGGCGCGCCGATCTGATCGGCAACGGCAAGAAACAACTGATCCCGGCCTGGCAGCCGGCCGGCACCGCCGTGGCCACACCGAAATCGACGATGCGCGTGAACACTGGCGTACAGCGCCCGATTCGGCGTAACACACAGCGTCGGGCAGGGAAGTAATTCCATTCGGGTTTGACGTCACCTTCGGAACTGTTGATACTTGTCCGAAAAAATGATTCCAGCCGCTTGACGAACACTCGAACTTTCCCGAAGGTTTTCAGTGCGTGTGGGTCGAAGGCTGGCGAGGGCGACGTCGGGAGTGGAGATGCGAAACGAGTTGGACGATGACAGGCGCGGACTCGATCGCCGG
The DNA here is from genome assembly GCA_016790845.1 of Dechloromonas sp. Classification (GTDB taxonomy): domain Bacteria; phylum Pseudomonadota; class Gammaproteobacteria; order Burkholderiales; family Rhodocyclaceae; genus Azonexus. The sequence goes on along the minus strand of JAEUOH010000129.1, from coordinate 3,865 downwards.
GTGGGCGACCGGCGGCACCGGCACGGCGGCAAGGTCGACATGGCTTTGTTGCGCGGCCTGCAACATATTCCGACCTGGGAAGATCAGCGTTCGCAATACCTGACCCGCCTGTTGTTCTGCGGGTTGGCCCTGGCATATTTCAATTTTGGCGGCGAATCGCAGATTCGCCCGTGGGCCAGCCTGATGCTGGTCAATGTCGTGATGTCACTGTACGCCGTCGAAATTCTCGGGTTCATGTGGCATGCGCATCGTCATGCGTATGTGTCCTGGCGGCAGCATCTGACGATGTGGGTCGATATTGCTGCGGCAAGCTTTTGCGCCCTGGCCGATGCCACGCTCAGCACGCCGGCCTTCCTGGTTTTCCTGATGGTCATTCTCGGGAACGGCATGCGCTACGGCCTGAAGAGTTTCGGCGAGGCGGTCATCGGGTGTTTTGGCGCATCGATCATCATCATCTGGCTTCGCCTGCCAGACTACCTGGAGAAGTTCTCGGTTAGCGCCGTCTTTTTCCTCGTTTTTTTCGCGATCATCGTGGTTTACGCCTTTTCCCTGACCGCCCGGATCGAGCGGGCGCGGGCCAAGCTGGCGCATGAACGCAATGTCGATGCCCTGACCGGGATCCTGAACCGGCGAGCCCTCAAGGAGCGCGTCATGCAGTTGTTCGGCCCCAACAAGGGAGAGGGGCGCGAGGCCGTTGTGCTTTTTGCCGATCTCGACGGCTTCAAGAACGTCAATGACACCCATGGCCATCACGTTGGCGATCGTGTCCTGGTTGCCGTTGCCGAATGCATCCTCGAAAGCGTGCGCAGTTTCGATATCGTGGCTCGTTACGGTGGTGACGAATTCCTGATGATCCTGCCGAATACTTCGCCCGAAGGCGGCGATGTCGTCGCCCAGCGCATCCGTCGTTCGGTCAACGAATGGGCCAGGGAAAACCGGATCGATTTCAACGTATCGATCGGCGTTGGCTACTACTCAGGGCGTGATGGCGATCTTGAAGCCGTCATCGCTTCGGTCGACAAGGCGATGTATCGCAGCAAGGCGGCGCAGGGGAGGGGCGGAATCCTGCGTGTCGAATGCGGTTCGGCCGAGGCGTAAAGTACATCCGAGCAGGCGTGCACTCGGCAAGCCGCCAGGCCTCGGGTAAACTTCCACTCTTTGCATTGAAGAGTTTCCGCCATGAATGCACCGGCTGCCGCAACGACCACTTACGAAAAAATTGGCGGTGATGCTGCTGTCGCCAAGCTCTGCGATCGCTTCTACGAATTGATGGATAGTGTGCCGCAGTTCGCGGAACTGCGTTCCTTGCATCCAAAAAATTTGCAGGGTTCGCGCGACAAGCTTTACATGTTTCTTTCCGGCTGGTTTGGTGGCCCTGATCTTTTCGTAGAAAAGTACGGCCATCCGCGTCTGCGTGCCCGTCATATGCCGTTCGAGATCGGTACGCGTGAGCGCGATCAGTGGGTCGCCTGCATGGTGCTGGCGATGGAGGATGTGGGCATCGAAGAAGGGATCCGGGCGAAATTGCTGGAAAACTTCTTCAATACGGCCGATTTCATGCGCAACAAACAGGGCTGACAGCGCAGGCCGACCGCCGCGGCGTCGGGTCAGTTCCGTTGAGCCGTCAGTGTGTCGGCGAAGCGGTGATTGAGATCGCGGTGTTCGGCCTCGTCGGCGCGCACGACCAGGATCACATCGCGTAAACGCGCGTCGGCGGGTAACTTCCAGTAATCGAGTGCAAGCCTGGGGGCCGCAACGTTGGCATAGGTGCCGTCGTCGACGCCCGCCAGGTACTCCGTATAGCTGTAGACCGCTTCTTCTTCCAGGTAGCCGACGATGCGGTGAGCGGTTTCCGGCGAAACCAGGTAAAGCAGAAAGAAAAAATTGTAGAAGGTGCCTTGCACCAGCACGATCAGCACCCGTTCCAGACGCGATGGGCGGGCGATCTCGATGAAGGTCATCAGGTGCATGCGTTCGTTTTCCGCCTCGTCGAGCAACTGGCGGATCCAGCCGCGGTCGCTTTCCATGCGCCGCAAGGCCCGCAGATGCTGGAGTGTGCCGCCGACCATCCCCGGCACGGCGGCGACCGTTTCGAGCACGACGGCACGATGCCCGTAGCGCCGGGCGAAAAAGACATCGGCAAAGAAACGCAGAAATTTCACGAAAGCGAAGGCGGCGCGATCGCGAAAACACGTCGGCGCATGATGCTTCTGCAGTGTATGGTCGAGGGGCATCGCAAATTTCCAATGGCTGGCTGTAGGGCGCGATGATACTGACAGCCGTTGTGCGCTGCCACCTCGGCGTTTGGCGCCACCCGCACCGATGGGTTGCCGTCGGAAGACTGAATTTGCCGCTGGGGATGTTGCGGCGCAGCACGGGATGATAGAATCACGCCTTTGATTTTTCAGGCCTTCCCAATGTCCGCTCGCCCAATCCGCAACATCGCCATCATTGCCCACGTCGACCACGGCAAGACCACCCTGGTTGACCAGTTGCTCCGCCAGTCCGGCACCTTCGCCGCTCACCAGCAGCTGGTCGAGTGCGTCATGGATTCCAATGACCTGGAAAAGGAGCGCGGCATCACCATCCTTTCCAAGAACACTTCGGTCGAGTACGAAGGCATCCACATCAACATCGTCGACACCCCGGGCCACGCGGACTTCGGCGGTGAAGTCGAGCGCGTGCTGGGCATGGTCGATGGTGTCGTGCTGCTGGTCGATGCCGCCGAAGGTCCGATGCCGCAGACCCGTTTCGTGACTAAGAAGGCACTGGCCCAGGGCCTGCGTCCGATCGTGCTGGTCAACAAGGTCGACCGCGATGGTGCCGATCCGGACAACGCCGTAAATCTGACCTTCGACCTGTTCGACAAGCTCGGTGCGACCGACGAACAGCTCGATTTCCCGATCGTTTACGCTTCTGGCCTCAATGGCTGGTCGGCGATGGAACTCGATCACCCGCGCGAAAACATGAAGCCGCTGTTCGACACCATCCTGCGCCATGTGCCGGCACCGGATGCTGACATCGACGCGCCACTGCAGCTGCAGATCACCGCCCTGGATTACTCTTCTTACGTCGGTCGCATCGGCGTCGGCAAAATCATCCGTGGCCGCGTCAAGACCGGCCAGAACGTGATGGTCATGTTCGGCACCGAGGAAGAAGCCGCCGAGCACGACCGCACGCCGATCAAGGCCAAGATTGGCCAGGTCTTCGGTTACAAGGGCCTGAACAAGGTCGAGATGGAAGAGGGGCAGGCCGGCGACATCGTTCAGATCACCGGGATCGAAGATCTGGTGCTGGGTTGCACCGTCACTGATCCGGATCAGCCGGAAGCCCTGCCGCTGCTGAGGATCGACGAGCCGACGCTGTCGATGCAGTTCATGGTCAACACCAGCCCGCTCGCCGGTACCGAAGGCAAGTTCGTTACCAGCCGCCAGATCCGTGACCGCCTGCACAAGGAACTGCTGACCAACATGGCGCTGCGCGTCCATGACACCCCGAACGGCGACGTTTTCGACGTTGCCGGCCGCGGCGAACTGCACCTCGGCATCCTGCTCGAGAACATGCGTCGCGAAGGCTACGAACTCGCGGTCGGCCGTCCGCGCGTCGTCAAGAAGATCATCAACGGCGTCGAGTGCGAACCGTACGAACAGTTGACGGTTGACGTCGAGGAAGACACCCAGGGCGGCGTTATGGAAAGCCTCGGCCTGCGCAAGGGCGAGCTGCAGGACATGGTGCCGGACGGTCGCGGTCGCGTCCGTATCGAATACCGCATCCCGGCCCGTGGCCTGATCGGTTTCCAGGGCGAGTTCATGAACCTGACCCGCGGCAACGGCTTGATGAGCCACGTCTTCGACGATTACGCCCC
>JAEUOH010000119.1 GCA_016790845.1 Dechloromonas sp. | reverse complement strand
TGCGGCACGCCCAACATGTCGACCTTGGCCTCGTTCGAGTAGGTCACGAAACCGCGATCGAACCATGCCGAACTGCCGGCGATGGCCGTCACCGACTGGGCGACCCAGCCGCCGGTACAGGATTCGGCGGTCACCAGCCATTCGCCGCGATTGAGCAATTCGCGGCCGAGGCGTTCGGCAAGCATTTCAAGTTCGGACATAGCCGATGATGTTACCACTCTGCCGATCCGCTGCACCGTGTCATTGGGCGGCCGAAGGATTTCAGCGCCGCCGCAGCAGATGATTGACGACGTAGCTCGACACCAGTTCCCGACGCTGATTGAAGGTCGAGTATTTGAGTCGCGCGATGCCGCGATCGGCCTTCGATTTCGACGGTGTCACCGTAAGTACCTCGATTTCCGCCTGCAGCGTATCGCCCGGGCGTACCGGCGCGAACCAGCGCAGTTCGTCGATACCCGGCGAGCCCATGCTGGACTCGACCAGCAAGCCCTGCTGGATGAACAGCCGGAAGGTCAGTGAAACCACCTGAAAACCACTGGCGATCAGCCCGCCGTAGATCGATTCGGCGGCGACCACGGCATTCAGGTGAAAAGGTTGCGGATCGTAGGTCAGCGCGAAAGCGATGATTTCGCTCTCGCTCAGCGTGATGCCCCCGGTCACGAATTTGTCGCCGGGTTCGAGGTCGTCGAGGAATTTTGTACTCATACCAGTCTCCTTGGGTGTGGGTCGCATCATAACGCCAGGATTTTTTTGGTGCTCCTGCCAACCTGTAACCGATGACCCGCGTTACGATGAAATCTCGCCCGACCGTCGGGCGCCTTTTGTCGCATCAAGGAGAAATTCGATCATGGGCATCTTGTGGACCATCGTTCTGGGCTTCGTCATCGGCGTACTGGCCAAGGTTCTCCATCCCGGCAAGGAGAACATGGGCTTCATCGCCACCATCGTGCTCGGCATCGCCGGCTCCTTCCTGGCCGGCGTCATCGGCCAGTTCCTCGGCTGGTACCAGGCGGGCGAGGGCGCCGGTTTCATCGCCTCGGTCATCGTCGCGGTATTGCTGCTGGCGGTCTATGGCAAGCTGCGCGGCGGCCAGTCGGCGAAATAGAATGGTCAGCGCACACACGACCGCCGCCGGCGCCAACTGGAGCATGCCTCCGGAGGTTTCCCCGGCTCTGGCACTGCGCCGCGAATGTCGGGCCATGGCCCGGCGCCGTGCCCTGCTGGGCGCCGTCACCTCGCTGATTCCGGTACCGGGCGTCGACCTGGCGACCGACCTCGCCCTGCTGACGCGCATCGTCCATCGCATCAACGAGCACTTCGGACTCAGCGAAGCACAGATCGGGCTGCTGTCCACCGAACGTCAGGCACTGGTCTGCCGCCTTCTGGGCGGTGCCGGTGGCACGCTCGCCGCACGCCTGACAACGCCGCAGCTGGTCGCCCGCATCGTCCGCCTAGCCGGCGTGCGCCTGACGGCGATGGAAGCCGTGCGCCTGGTGCCGCTCGCCGGCCAGATCGTCGCCGCCGGCATCGGCTACTGGTCGGTCAATACCGTGGCAATGCGCCACATCGCCCAGTGCGAGCGCATCGTCGCCGAACTTGATGCGCGGAAAGGGTCCGTATGAAAAAGCCATCCCGTAGTACCGTCGCGCTGCTGATCGGCAGCCTTCTTTCCACCGCCGCGCTGGCCGGCACCACCGTCGACCTGACCGCCGAGGCCAGCCGCCCGGCAGCCAACGACATGGTGCGCGCCACGGTATTCGCCGAGGCCAGCGGCAACAATCCGGCCGATCTGGCGCGCCGGGTCAATCAGGACATCGCCGAAGGCCTCAAGGTGATCAAGTCGAAGCCAGGCATCGCGGTCAAGAGCGGTCGCCAGAGCACTTTCCCGGTCTATGGGCAGGGTCAGAAGATCGACGGCTGGCGCATGCATTCCGAGCTGGTGCTGGAATCGCGCGACGCGGCGGCCGTCTCGGAACTGCTCGGGCA
>JAEUOH010000064.1 GCA_016790845.1 Dechloromonas sp. | reverse complement strand
CGAGAACGATGGCATTCTCCAGGCCACCACCGAGCGCGAGGCCGTTTTCGCGCAGGTATTCGACTTCCTGCATGAAACCGAAGGTGCGGGCACGGGCGATTTCACGGGTATAGGACTGCTCGGCGAAATCGATTTCGGCCTTTTGCGCCGATTTGTCGATGGCCGGGTGATTGAAGACGATGGAAAAAGCCAGGCGATAGCCGTCGTAGGGCTCGAAGCGTGCCCACTTGTCGCCGTCGCGAACTTCTATGGGCTGGGTGACGCGAATGAATTTCTTGGCCGCATTCTGTTCCTCGATACCAGCCGACTGGATGAGGAAGACGAAGGGGGCTGCCGAGCCGTCGAGGATGGGCACTTCCGGCGCATCCAGGTCCACCCAGGCGTTGTCGATGCCGAGACCGGCGAAGGCCGACATCAGGTGTTCGATGGTTCCAACCTTGACCCCGTCCTTTTCGAGACAGGAGCACATGCGCGTATCGCCGACCGCAAAGGCCGTGGCAGGAATGTCCAGCGGCTCGGGCAGATCGACGCGGCGGAAGACGATGCCGGTATCCGGGGCGGCCGGACGCAGGGCCATATTGACCTTGACACCACCGTGCAGGCCAACGCCAGAAGCGCGGATGACTGCCTTGAGCGTACGTTGCTTGAGCATGCAAGTGCTTGAATTATTTGGGGAGCGCCACATTGTAACACAAGGTGACGCCGCCCTTTTTCAGAGATGGATTTTGTTACATTCAGTCAGCCTGCTTGCGCAGGAAGGCCGGAATGTCGTAGCGGTCCACACCGCTGTTGGCCAGTGCCTCGACCGTGACGTTGCTGCCGGCACGCTGGCCGCGCCCACGCAGCACAGCCGGCACATCCAGATGCGAGTAATCCGGCGTCGCGGCGAAGCCGACGGCGTCGTGCGTACCGGTAGCCTGGGCCTGGACGACCGGGGTGCTGATCACTTCAAACGTCTGGGTCTGCGGCTGACGACTGCGAGCAGCGGCAGCCTGGCCGAGGCCGGTGGCGACCACGGTGACGCGCAGGGCGTCGCCCATCAGTTCGTCGTACACGGCACCGAAGATGATGTGGGCGTCTTCGGCGGCGAAGGCCTTGACGGTGTTCATCACTTCGTTGACTTCCTTCACCTTGAGGCCGCCCTTGGCTGCCGTGATGTTGACCAGCACACCCTTGGCGCCGGACAGATTGACGCCCTCGAGCAGCGGCGAGGCGACGGCCTGTTCGGCGGCGATTCGGGCGCGGTCGACGCCGGCAGCGGCGGCGGAGCCCATCATGGCGCGACCCATTTCACCCATGACCGTGCGCACGTCTTCGAAGTCGACGTTGACCAGGCCCGGGTAGGTAATGATTTCGGCAATGCCGCCAACGGCGTTCTTCAGCACATCGTCGGCCGCCTTGAAGCAATGATCGACATCGGCGTCGTCGCCCATGACTTCCATCAGCTTGTCGTTGAGGATGACGATCAGCGAATCGACATGCTTGGAAAACTCGGCGATGCCTGCTTCGGCAGCCTTCATCCGCTTGTTGCCCTCGAAACCGAACGGTTTGGTGACGACACCGACGGTCAGGATACCCATTTCACGGGCGATCTCGGCGACCACCGGGGCGGCACCGGTACCGGTGCCGCCGCCCATGCCGGCCGTGATGAAGGCCATGTGGGCACCCTCCAGCGAGGCCCGGATTTCCTCACGATGCGACTCTGCCGCAGCCTGGCCGGCCTCCGGCTTGGCGCCGGCACCGAGGCCGGTCTTGCCCAGCGACAGCTTCGACGACGCGGTATTGCGCTTGAGCGCCTGCGCATCGGTATTGGCAGCGATGAACTCGACACCGTTCACGCCTTCGCGAATCATGTGCTCAATGGCATTGCCACCCGCACCACCGACACCGAACACCTTGATGATCGTGCCGCACTCTTCTTCTTGCTCAATGATCTCAAACATGTGGACTACCTCCTCTGAAAAACCGGTAAATGACACTCAAAAATTCTTGGAGAACCAGGACTTCATGCCGTCGAAGACATCCTTGACGCCCTGTTTTTCCTTGATCTTCTGGCCGCGCTTCCGCTGCGCCTGAGCTTCGAGCAGCAGGCCGAAAGAAGTCGAAAAACGCGGGCTCTGCACGACGTCGGCCAGGCTGCCCGTATACTTCGGGCTGCCCAGGCGCACCGGCATATGAAAGATTTCCTCGCCCAGTTCGACCATGCCGGGCATCACGCTGGCACCGCCGGTCAGGACAATCCCGGACGACAGCACCTCCTCGAAGCCGGCACGGCGCAACTCGTTCTGGATCAGTTCGTAGAGTTCCTCGACGCGCGGCTGGATGACATCGGCCAGCGCGCGGCGGCTCAATTTGCGGCTCGGGCGGTCGTCGACCCCGGCAACCTCCATACTCGCTGCCGAATCGGCCAGCTGCGCCAGCGCACAACCGTACTTGCACTTGATGTCCTCGGCCTCACGGGTCGGCGTGCGCAACGCCATCGCGATGTCGTTGGTGATCTGGTCGCCGGCGATGGGAATAACCGAGGTGTGGCGGATCGCGCCCTGCGTCCACACGGCGAGATCGGTGGTACCGCCGCCGATGTCGATCAGGCAAACGCCAAGATCCTTTTCGTCTTCGGACAGCACGGCGTAGCTGGAAGCCAGGGGCTGTAGCACGAGGTCATTCACTTCCAGGCCACAGCGGCGCACGCATTTGACGATGTTCTGGGCAGCCGAGACAGCTCCGGTAACGATATGCGTCTTCACCTCGAGGCGCATGCCACTCATGCCGATCGGCTCGCGGATGCCGTCCTGGCCGTCGATGACGAATTCCTGGGTCAGGATATGCAGAATCTCCTGGTCGGCCGGAATGGGCATCGCCTTGGCCGTCTCGATGACGCGCTCGACGTCGCTCGGCGTCACCTCCTTGTCCTTGATCGCCACCATTCCGTTCGAGTTGAAGCTCTTGATATGGCTGCCAGCAATACCAGTATAGACATCCTTGACCTTGCAGTCGGCCATCAGCTCGACCTCCTGGATCACGCGGCTGATGGTATGCACCGTCTCTTCGATGTTGACCACGACACCTTTTTTCAAACCGCGCGAATCCTGAGAGCCCATGCCGATCACGTTCAGGCGACCCTCCTGGTTGATCTCGGCGACCAGCGCGACGATTTTGGATGTCCCGATGTCCAACCCGACAACCAGATCCTTGTTATCCCTGCTCATATGCTTACTTTCCCTTCCCTTCCCCAGCGACTCGCATCGCAAAGCCGTTCGGATACCGCAAATCCACTGCCACCGGTCGCGTCGCACGCTTGCCCACGGTTTCCGGATACACCTCGATAAAACGCGCCAGTCGTGCACCTACCGGCGATTTCGGCTGTTCGCGACCAAGATCGACTGACATGCCGTTTTGCAACTTCAACTGCCAGGCCAGGCGTGGCGACAGCGTGACCTGAACCGGTTTTTGCCCCAGCGGCTGGAAGTCGCCGACGAAATCGCCATAGCGCTTGAGCACTTCCGGCGCCGTACCGGGCGGCCCGAACAGGATGGGCATGGCGGCAAGCTCGGCCTCTGAGGGCGTCGCCGCGAAAACCTCGCCGAAGCTGTTGACCAGTTCGCCGCGCCCTTCGCCCCAGCGTGCCAGCGGACGATGCTCCTCGATCGTCACTTCCAGGCGCGCCGGCCAGACGCGACGCAACTCTACTTTGCGCACCCAGGGCAGACGTTCGAGCGTACCGCGTACTGCCTCCAGATCGACGCTGAAGAAGTTGCCCCGCAGCACAGCCGGCAACGCCTGTTCGATATCCGTCCGCTGCGTGTGCGGCAGGTCCTGCGTGAAGACCACCTGGCGCACCGGCAAGGCCGGCACGCGCACCAGCCAGATGGCCAGGCCCGCGATGAGCGCCGCCGCCGCTGCAAGAATCAGCAGATCGGCCAGGGCATTGAGCAGGTGCGGTTTGTTCCACATTCATCGACTCAGTCGTTAGCTGCCAACTCGAGGACCCGGCGTACCAGCGCCGGATATTCCATGCCTGCCACGCGCGCCGCCATGGGTACCAGGGAGTGATCGGTCATGCCGGGCGCGGTATTCACTTCGAGGAAATAGTGATTGCCTTCCTCGTCCATCAGAAAATCGACCCGCCCCCAGCCGCGGCCACCGATGATGCGGAAGGCTTCCAGCGCGCCCCGGCGGATCTCCATTTCCTTGTCCTCGCTCAGGCCGCAAGGGCACATGTAGCGCGTATCGTCGCGGTTGTACTTGGCCTCATAGTCGTACCACTCGGTGGCCGGTTCGATCTTGATGATCGGTAGCGCCATCATGTCCGCACCGCAACCGATGATGCCGACCGTGTATTCGCCGCCCATGACGCCTTTCTCGGCAATCACCAGCGGATCGTATTTCGCCGCCTCGGCATAGGCCAAGTGCAGCGTTTCGCGCTCCTTGACCTTGCTGATGCCGATCGACGAACCTTCATGCGCGGGCTTGACGAAGATCGGCAGGCCAAGTTCCTCCTCGACGTCGGCAAAATCCGAATCGGCCGTGAGCAACGCATAGTCGGGCACCGGCAGCCCGGCCGCCTGCCACAGAAGCTTGGTGCGAAACTTGTCCATCCCAAGCGCCGAGGCCATCACGCCGGAACCCGTGTAGGGGATGTGCATCAACTCGAGGGCGCCCTGGATCGTGCCATCTTCGCCATGCCGGCCATGCAGCGCGACGAAGGCGCGGTCATAGCCCTTCAGGGCGTCGAGCGGCTGCTCGGCGGGGTCGAAGGCATGCGCGTCGATGCCCTGCCCCAGCAACGCGGCAAGCACGCGCGACCCGCTATTGAGGGAAACCTCGCGCTCGGCGGAGGTGCCACCAAGAAGGACTGCAACCCTGCCAAAATCGTTCATTGCATTTCCACCACTTTACCGGGCACAGCGCCGATCGAACCGGCACCCATGCACAACACCACGTCGCCATCGCGGGCGACATCCAGAATCGTCTGCGGCATCGCCGCGATATCTTCGACAAAGACCGGCTCGACCTTGCCGGCGACGCGCAGCGCACGGGCCAGCGAGCGGCCGTCTGCGGCGACGATCGGTGCTTCGCCGGCGGCGTAGATTTCGGCCAGCAAAAGCGCGTCGACCGTGGATAACACCTTGACGAAGTCCTCGAAGCAGTCGCGCGTCCGCGTGTAGCGGTGCGGCTGGAAGGCCAGCACCAGCCGGCGGCCGGGGAAGGCGCCGCGCGCGGCAGCCAGGGTGGCGGCCATTTCGACCGGGTGATGGCCGTAGTCGTCCACCAGCGTGCAGCTACCACCGGACGGCAGCGCCACTTCGCCATAGCGCTGGAAGCGACGGCCAACGCCCTTGAACTCGGCCAGCGCCTTGACGATAGCCGCGTCGCTGACCTGCACCTCGGTCGCCACGGCAATGGCGGCAAGTGCGTTCAGCACGTTGTGCATGCCCGGCGTATTGAGAACGATGGGCAGGCGGGTCGTCGTGCCGTTAACGCGGACGCAATCGAAACGCATCTGGCCGTCGGCGGCGACGATATTCTCTGCGTAGAAATTGCAACCCGGCGTCAGGCCGTAGGTGACGATCTGCTTGGCGACCTGCGGCATGATCGCCCGCACGTTGGGATCGTCGGCACACAGCACGGCGACCCCGTAAAAGGGCAGGCGGCTGAGGAAATCGACGAAGGCACCCTTCAGCCGTTCGAAGTCGTGGCCGTAGGTCTCCATGTGATCGGCGTCGATATTGGTCACGACCGAGATGACCGGCGACAGGAAGAGGAAAGACGCATCCGACTCGTCAGCCTCGGCCACCAGAAAGTCGCCGCTTCCCAGACGGGCGTTGGCACCGGCGGCATTCAGCCGGCCGCCGATGACGAAGGTCGGATCGATTCCGCCTTCGGCGAGAATGCTGGTCGCCAGGCTGGTCGTCGTGGTCTTGCCGTGCGTACCGGCAATGGCGATGCCACGCTTCAGGCGCATCAGCTCGGCCAGCATCTGGGCACGTGGCACGACCGGAATCTTGCGCTCACGTGCGGCCACGACTTCCGGATTGTCGGCCTTCACCGCTGTCGACACGACCACGGCCTGAGCCCCGCCGATGTTCTCGGCCGCATGGCCGATCATCACCCTGACACCCTCGCCTTCGAGACGGCGGGTCGTCGCGCTGGCGGCGATATCCGAGCCGCTGACCGTGTAGCCGAGGTGGGCCAGTACTTCGGCGATGCCGCTCATGCCAGAGCCACCGACACCGACGAAGTGGATATGTTTGACCTTGTGTTTCATTTCGCTTCCTCGGCGCAAATGTTCGCCACTTCTTCGGTGGCATCGGGCTTGGCCAGGCTGCGGGCTTTCTCGGCCATTTCCAGCAGTTGACCGCGGCTATAGTTGCGAATCAGCGCGATGGCTTCCGGTGTCAGTAGATCCTGGGGCAAAAGAAAAGCGCCGCCGACATTGACCAGGAACCTGGCATTGGCGGTCTGGTGATCGTCGACCGCGTGCGGGAAAGGCACCAGGATGCTCGCCACGCCGGCGGCCGCCAGCTCGGCGATGGTCAACGCGCCGGCCCGGCAGAACACCAGATCTGCCCACTCGTAAGCCCCTGCCATGTCTTCGATGAATGACACGCAATGGGCCGGCACGCCGGCTTTGGCATAAGCTTCCTTGAGCGCCTCGATATGTTTTTCGCCGGCCTGATGAACGATTTGTGGCAGCTCGTTTTCGCCGAGGAGGGCCATGCCTTGCGGCACCATCTCGTTCAGCGCCTGGGCCCCCAGGCTGCCGCCGATGACCAGCAGGTGCAGCGCGCCAGTGCGCCCGGCAAGGCGCTCGGCCGGCGGCGCGATTTTGGCAATTTCCGGGCGCACCGGGTTGCCGACCCACACGCCTTTGTTCAACGCATCGGGAAAGCCGGTAACGACTCGGTCCGCCACGCCGGCCAGTACGCGGTTGGCCAGGCCGGCTACGGAGTTCTGCTCATGCACCACCAGCGGCTTGCCAAGCAGCGCCGCCATCATGCCGCCCGGAAAGGTGATGTAGCCGCCCATGCCGAGCACGACGTTCGGCTTTACCTCGCGAATCACCTTCTGCGCCTGCCAGAAGCCGCGCAACAGGTTGAGCGGCAGCAACAGCTTGCGCAGTAGGCCCTTCCCGCGCAGCGCGGCGAACTTGACCCAGGCCATCTCGAAACCGTGCTGCGGCACCAAGCGGGCCTCCATGCCGTCCGGATTACCCAGCCAGACGACGCGCCAGCCGCGTTCGCGCATCTTCTCGGCAACCGCGAGCGCGGGGAAGATGTGGCCACCGGTGCCGCCAGCCATGATCAAGATGGTGCGGCTCATAGCTTCCCGCCCCGCATCAACTGCCTATTCTCCCAATCGACTCGAAGGAGAATCGCCAGCGCCACGCAGTTCGCCAGAATCCCTGAGCCGCCGAAGCTCATCAGCGGCAGCGTCAAGCCCTTGGTCGGCAGCAGGCCCATGTTGACGCCCATGTTGATGAAGGACTGGACGCCGATCCAGATGCCGATGCCCATGGCGACCAAGGCCGGGTAGAGGCGGTCGAGTTGCACCGCCTGGCGACCGATGGCGAAGGCGCGTTGAACCAGCAGCGCGAATAGCGCGATCACCGCGAGCACGCCAAAGAAGCCAAGCTCTTCGGCAATAACTGCGAGCAGGAAATCGGTATGCGCTTCCGGCAGATAGAAAAGTTTCTCGACACTGGCACCGAGGCCGACGCCAAAGAGTTCGCCGCGCCCGAAGGCGATCAGCGAATGCGACAGCTGATAGCCACGGCCAAAGGCATCGGCCCAGGGATCCATGAAGCCGAAGACGCGATCGCGCCGATAGGGCGAGACGATGATCAATACGGCGAATGCCAGGAGCAGCCCGATGATCAGCATGGCGAACAACCGCGCCTTGAGCCCGCCGAGGAAAAGAATGCCCATGGCAATCGAGATGATGACGACGAATGCGCCGAAATCCGGCTCCTTGAGCAGCAACATGCCGACCACCGCCATGGCACCGAACATCGGCAGGAAGGCCTGTTTGAGGTCATGCATCACGTTGATCTTGCGCACCGTGTAGTCAGCCGCGTAGAGCACCGCGAACAGTTTCATCAACTCGGATGGCTGCAGGTTGACGATACCCAGCGGCAACCAGCGCCGCGCGCCGTTTACATCCCGGCCGATGCCAGGAATTAGCACGATTGCCAGCAGTACCACGCCGACCATGAAGAGCATCGGGGCATAGCGCTGCCAAAGCTTCAACGGCACTTGGAAGGCCACGGCGGCGGCGATCAGCCCGATGGTCAGGAATACCGCGTGGCGCGTCAGGTAATACGCCGGTTGGTAGCCGGTGGCACGGCCTGCCTCGGCGATGGCGATGGATGCCGAATAGACCATCACCATGCCGGTGAACAGCAGCAGCAATCCGCTCCACAGCAGCGCATAGTCGATTTCCGCCAGCTGGCGGCGCGGGGTTTCGAGGGCATTGAGCATCATGCCGACAACTCCCGCACCGCGGTGACGAACGCCTCGGCGCGTTGCGCGTAATTTCGATACATGTCGAGACTGGCGCAGGCCGGCGACAGCAGCACGCAATCGCCCGCCTTGGCCTGGGCGGCGAGCCAGCGGACGGCCTCGCCCATATCGCCGACGATGCGGGTTGGTACGCCACTGCCTTCGAGCGCCATGCCGATAGCCGCTGCATCGCGGCCGATCAGTGCAACCGCACGGCCATGCTTCTCCAGCGCCGGTTTCAAGGGCGAGAAGTCCTGCCCCTTGCCGTCGCCGCCAAGCACGATGGCGACCTTGCGGCCCATGCCCTCGATCGCCGCCAACGTAGCGCCGACATTGGTTCCCTTGGAGTCATCGACATAGACGACACCGTCAACTTCCGCCACCTGCTCGACGCGGTGCGGCAGCCCGGCGAAGGATTTCAGCGATTCGGTCAATCGCTCCGGTGCAACGCCAATGGCGTCGCACAAGGCCAATGCCGCCATCGCGTTGGCGGCATTGTGCAATCCGGCCAGTTTCAGGGCGTCGACCGCAACCAACGGAATCTTGCCCTTGCAAATCGCCCCATCAATTAGTCCAAAATCGACATCGCGCGGCGCCGCATTCAGGCCGAACGTGAGCATCTTCCGGCCGCAACGGCCGTTGGCCATCGACCAGTCGTCATCGCGATTGAGGATCATCGCGCCCTTGCCCTGAAAGACGCGCGACTTGGCGGCAGCGTAGTTGGCGAGGCTGCCTTCGTAGCGATCGAGATGGTCTTCCGAAACGTTGAGGACAGTCGCCGCTTCGGCCTTCAGATGATGCGTCGTTTCCAGCTGGAAGCTGGACAGTTCGACTACCCAGACTTGCGGCAGATTGCCGGCGTCCTGCGAATCCATCAGCGCATCGAGCGCCGATGGCGAAATGTTGCCGCAAGCGATGGCCGGTACCCCGGCGCCATTCAGCAAGTGGGCGGTCAAGGCCGTGGTTGTCGTCTTGCCGTTGCTGCCGGTGATGGCGACAATCTTCGAGCCCGGCGCCTGCTCGCGCACGCCGGCGGCGAACAATTCGATTTCGGACACGATTTTGCCGTCGACCGCAGCAAGCACCGGCGTGGCCTTGGGCACGCCCGGCGACAACGCCACGAGATCGGCGGCGGCAAACGGCGCGGCGGTAAACGGCCCGGCAAGCAGTTCGGCGCCCGGCGCAACACGTTGCAGGGCATCAGTATTCGGCGGATTGTCGCGCGAATCGGCGACACGGACGTGCGCGCCCTGGCGATACAGCCATTTGGCCATCGCCAGTCCGGACTCACCGAGCCCGACAACCAGAACGCGTTTGCCCTTGAGTTCCATCGTTTAGCGCAGCTTCAACGAAGACAGCCCGACCAGCACGAGCATGATGGTGATAATCCAGAAGCGGACGACGACCTGCGTCTCCTTCCAGCCCGTTTGTTCGAAGTGGTGATGCAGCGGCGCCATGCGCAGGATGCGCCGGCCCTCGCCGAATTTTTTCTTGGTGTATTTGAAATAGCTGACCTGTAGCATCACGGACAGCGTCTCGACGACGAAGACACCACCCATGATCAGCAGCACGATTTCCTGGCGCAGGATGACAGCGACTGTACCGAGCGCCGCGCCAAGCGCCAGCGCGCCGACGTCGCCCATGAACACTTCGGCCGGATAGGCGTTGAACCACAGGAAGCCGAGCCCGGCGCCGGCAATCGCCCCGAGCAGGATGCACAGTTCGCCCGCCCCAGGCACGTAGGGAATGAGCAGGTATTTCGCGTAGACCGCGTGGCCGGTAACGTAGGCAAAAACGACGAAAGCGGCTGCGATCATCACCGTTGGCATGATCGCGAGGCCGTCGAGGCCGTCGGTCAGGTTGACCGCGTTGCTGGTGCCGACGATCACGAAATAAGTCAGTGTGATGAAGCCAATGATGCCGAGCGGATAAGCGACCGTCTTGAAGAAGGGGACAATCAGTTCTGTCTCGGCGCCCGACTTGGCCGAAAAGGCCAGGAAAAGTGCGGCGCCGACACCAAGCAGCGACTGCCAGAAATATTTCCATTTGGCCGACAGACCTTTGGGATCGCGATAGACCACTTTCTTCCAGTCGTCGTACCAGCCGACGATGCCGTAGCCCAGGGTGACGATCAGCACCGTCCATACATATTTGTTGGTCAGATCGCCCCACAACAGCGTCGTGATGCCGATTGCGATCAGGATCAGCACGCCGCCCATGGTCGGCGTACCGGATTTGACCAGATGGGTTTGCGGCCCGTCGGTACGAACCGCCTGGCCGATCTTCTTTGCCGCCAGCCAGCGGATAACGCGCGGCCCGGCGGCGAAGGAAATAAGCAGCGCGGTCATCGCCGCGAGCACCGTGCGTAGCGTGATGTAATTGAAGACATTGAAAAAACGAATGTCCTGGGCAAGCCATTGGGACAAAGCCAGCAGCATCAGTCTTTCTCCTCGGGCGCGATGGCGTCGGCCACCCGCTCCATCTTCATGAAGCGCGAACCTTTGACCAGCACTGTGGTTTCGGGCCCCAATTCCTTGTTGACCGCAGCGATCAGCTTCTCGATATTGCAGAAATGGCGCGCGCCCTCGCCAAAATTGCGCACCGCCTGCTGGCTCGCATCGCCAATGGCGAACAGTCGGTCAATTCCCTGGCTCTTTGCGTAGCCGCC
Source organism: Dechloromonas sp. (assembly GCA_016790845.1). Taxonomy (GTDB): domain Bacteria; phylum Pseudomonadota; class Gammaproteobacteria; order Burkholderiales; family Rhodocyclaceae; genus Azonexus. Next base: position 5,914 of record JAEUOH010000064.1, on the reverse strand, counting down.
GATCTCGTCGTGGTACTGGCCGCTGGCCTCGCCAATTTCGCCCATGTCGCCGAGCACCAACACCTTGTGACCAATGGTCGCGGCCAGCACGTCGATACCGGCACGCACCGAATCCGGATTGGCGTTGTAGGTGTCGTCCAGCACGACGGCACCAGCGATGCCCTGGCGCCTCTGCAGCCGCCCTTTGATCCCGTTGAAGCCTTCCAGACCGGCGACCACCGACGCGAGCGGAACCCCGGCCGCCAGGCATGCCGCCGCCGCGGCGACCGCGTTGCGGGCATTGTGGCGGCCAGGGACGGCGATGCGAATTGCCGCGCTCCCCTCCGCTGCCGTCAGGTCCAGCCGGGTTTCCAGCCCCTGCTGATGAACGACCGCCTGCACATCGGCGGGCTGCTCGATGCCAAAACTGCGCACGGCATGCGTGCCGGCCATACGGCGCCAGAGCGCTGCGTAGCGGTCATCGGCACTAACCACGGCAACACCGCCCGTCGTCAGGCCGTCGAAAATTGTGCCCTTCTCACGTGCGACTTCATCCAGATCGCCCATCCCTTCGAGATGCGCGCGCTGTGCGTTGGTCACCACAGCCACTGTCGGCGCACCGAGCGCGGTCAGATAGGCAATCTCGCCGGGGTGGTTCATGCCCATTTCGATTACCGCCGCGCGATGATCGGCATTCAGGCCAAGCAAGGTCAGCGGCAGGCCGATGTCGTTGTTCAGGTTGCCGCGCGTCGCCAATACGGCATCGCCGAAGCGCGCCTTGAGGATGGCGGCGATCATTTCCTTGGTTGTCGTCTTGCCGTTCGAGCCGGTGACGGCGATTACCGGCAGCGCGAAGCGATTACGCCAGGCGTGCGCCAGCTTGCCCAGGGCGATCCGCGTATCGTCAACCACCAGTGCCGTGGCACCGGCCGGCACGCGTGCCGCATCGCTGACCAGCAACGCCGCCGCCCCCGAAGCGACCGCCTGGTCGAGAAAGTCATGGGCGTCGAAGCGCTCGCCGCGCAACGCGACGAACAATTGCCCGGCAGCGACGGAACGGGTGTCGGTCGACACCCCGGAAATCTCCCGGTCAACGCCCAGCAGGCGGCCACCTGTGGCCGGCACGATGTCGGAGAGCAGCCATTCCATCATGCAACCTCCCGTCGGGCAGCGCGACGCTGGAGCAACGCGGAGCGGGCCTGCTCGACATCCGAGAACGGCGTTTTGACACCAAGCGACTCCTGATAGGCTTCGTGTCCCTTGCCCGCCAGCAGCACGACATCGCTATCGGTGGCTACCGCGACGGCGCGCCGGATGGCCTGGGCGCGATCGACTTCGACTTCCGCCTGCCCGATCCCGGCCTGGATATCGGCGATGATCTGCGCCGGATTTTCGCTGCGCGGATTGTCGCTGGTCAGCAGCACACGATCCGCAAGTCGGCCGGCAACTGCGCCCATCTGCGGGCGCTTGCCCTTGTCGCGATCACCGCCGCAGCCGAAGAGCACGCACAATTTGCCACCACGCACTGCAGCCACTTCGCGCAGGGTAACCAGCACATTCTCTAGCGCATCGGGCGTATGCGCATAATCGACCACCAGCAACGGCTCGCCGACACCGCCCAGACGCTCCATACGCCCAGCCGGCGCCGACAGGGCCGACAACCGCACGCCAATTTCGGCAGCTTTTAGGCCGGCATCGTGCAGCACCGCGGCTACCGCCAGCAAATTGGAAACGTTGTAACGCCCGAGCAGGCCGGTTTCCACTTCAATGCTCGCATTCGGCAGCACCAGGGTGAAGCACTGGCCAATCGGCGTTTCCCTCAGCTTCTCGGCGCGTACCTCCCCGTGCCCGCCGATCGAGTACCCTAGCACCGAACGTGCCGTCGTCGCAGCCTGCAACTGTCGCCCGAAGGCATCATCAAGATTGATGATCGCCGTGCGCAGACCTGGCCAGACGAAGAGTTTCTGCTTGGCCGCCGCGTAGGCTTCCATGCTGCCGTGATAATCGAGATGGTCGCGCGTGAAATTGGTGAACACCGCGACATCGACCCGGGCGCCGTTCATACGCCCTTCCTCGATGCCGATCGAACTGGCCTCCAGCGCGCAAGCAGTGGCACCGAACCGGCGGAACTCGGCCAGCTTGCGCATCAATGTGGTCGCCTCTGGCGTTGTAAAACCGGTTTCTTCGAGCGCGCCGGGAAAACCTGCGCCCAAGGTACCGATCACCGCGCAGCGACCCTCCAGCGCATGGGCAATAAACTGGCTGACCGTCGTCTTGCCATTGGTGCCGGTGATGGCGATCAGCGACAGCGCGGCGCTCGGCTCACCATATACGGCGTGCGCCAACGGGCCGGCCAGCGCGCGCAAACCGTCGACCTGAAGGTTGGTTGCGGTCAACGCCGGATTCCAGGCAAATTCTCCGCCGGCCTGCCAGACCACCGCGACCGCACCCCGTGCGAGCGCGTCGGGGATGTAGCGGCGGCCGTCGGCCAGATCGCCCGGATAGGCAAGGAATATGTCGCCGGGTCGCACCTGGCGGCTGTCATCGGCCACGCCGGTCGGGGTGATGCCCAAGGACGCTAAGCGTGCCAGGATTTCGTGCGGCGCGCTCACAGCCGCCCCTTTCCGGTCGTCGCTTCCGCGGTCTGTAGCGGCGCATCAGGTTGAACCCCCAGAGTGCGCAAGGCACCGCCCATGATCTGCGAAAATGCCGGGCCCGCCACGTCGCCACCGTAGTGTGCCCCGCCGGTCGGTTCGTCGATCATGACCGCAACGACCAGGCGTGGATCGCCGATCGGTGCCAGACCGACGAACGAAGCGATATATTTTTTGGCGTAGACACCGTTCTCGACCTTGTACGCAGTTCCGGTTTTGCCGCCGACGCGATAGCCAGGCACCCGCGCTTTCGGAGCGGTTCCTTCGGGCTGCACGGCCATTTCCAGCATCGCCCGGATTTCGCGCACGGTCTCCGGAGAAAACACCCGGGTACCACGTGCGGCAGACTCCTCGAAACGCGTCAAGGTCAACGGCAGCATTTCGCCGTCGTTGGCGAACACGGTATAGGCCCGCGCCAGTTGGACCAGACTCACTGAAATTCCGTGCCCATAAGACATGGTCGCCTGCTCGATCGGCCGCCAGTTCTTCCACGGACGCAGCCGCCCGTGCACCTCGCCAGGAAAACCGAGGTTTGGCGCCTGGCCGAAGCCAACGCTGTCGAACATCTCCCACATTTCCTTTGGCTGGAAGCCGAGAGCGATTTTGGCCGTACCTACGTTCGAGGACTTCTGGATCACCTGGGCGACAGTCAGGGCACCGTGCGGGTGCGCATCGGAAATCGTCGCCGGTCCGATGGTCAATTTACCCGGCGCGCAATTGATGACCGTATCGAAACGAACCTTGCCACGCTCCAGGGCCAGAGCGGCGGTAAACGGCTTCATCACCGAGCCGGGTTCGAAAGTGTCGGTCAGGGCGCGGTTGCGCAACTGCGCCCCGGAAAGATTCTCGCGGTTGTTCGGGTTGTAGGTCGGCAGGTTAACCAGCGCCAGAATTTCGCCGGTGTGCGCATCGATGACAATGGCGCCACCGGCCTTGGCCTTGTTGGTCTCGACAGCGGCCTTGAGTTGGCTGTAGGCCAGATACTGGATCTTCGAATCGAGCGCCAGATGGACATCCTTGCCGTCTTGCGGGGGTTTCAGCGCACCGACGTCTTCGATGATATTGCCGCGCCGGTCGCGAATCACGCTACGGCTGCCGGCATGCCCGAGCAAGCTCTGCTGAAAGGCCAGTTCGACCCCCTCCAGACCCTTGTCGTCTACCCCGGTGAAGCCGACGATGTGTGCCGTCATGTCGCCGGTCGGGTAGTAGCGGCGGTATTCCTTTTCCTGGTGCACGCCGGGCAGTTTCAGCGCGGCGATGCGCTCCGCGGTTTCCGGCGGCACCTGGCGCTTGATGAATACGAAGGTCTTTTCGGCGGCGATCTTTCCGTCGAGCTCGCGCGCGCTCATGTCGAGCAGGCCGGCCAACTGCTGCTTCTGGGTCGCGCTCATCGTCCGCGCATCGGCAGGAATCGCCCAGATCGACTTCATCGGTGTCGACACGGCCAGCATCTGGCCATTGCGATCGATGATCTTTCCGCGCGACGCCGAGACTTCGATATCGCGGCGATAACGCGATTCGCCTTTTTCCTGAAGGAAATCGTTGTTAATGACCTGCAGGTAGAAACCGCGACCGACCAATGCGGCAAATGCCATCATCAACAGCAGGCCGACGGTACGCGAACGCCAGCCTTGCAGGGCCAGTTCGAGCACCGGGCTTTCGGCAAAACGGTGGCCGCGCTGCGGACGACGACGCACGACCATCAGTGCCCACCCTTCTTTTTCGCAGCGGCGACGGGTTTGTCCACCACCCTGCCGACGGCATCCGGCGTCACCATGTGCAAGCGATCACGCGCGATTTTTTCGATTCGCGGGTGCGTCGCCCAGGTAGACAATTCGAGCTGCAGCTGCCCGTACTCGATATCCAGCTTGCGTACCCACTCCTGCTCTCCTTCGAGATCCTGGAACAATTTGCGCGCACGGTGCTGGGAGGTCACCGCACCCAGGGCACAAACGACAGCGATCAAAAGAAGGATCATGTTCAAACGAACCATTACAGTTTTTCTGCAACCCGCATCACGGCGCTACGCGCCCGGGGATTTGCCGCGATTTCAGCCGCCGACGGCTTGACCGCCTTGCCGACCAGGCGCAGCTTCGGCTTCGGCAATTGATCAGCGCGCAAGGGCAGGTTCTTTGGCAGGTCGTCGGCAGTCGCATTGCCGCGCATGAAATTCTTGACGATGCGGTCTTCCAGCGAATGGAAGGAAATCACCACTAGGCGCCCACCCGGCTTAAGCAGTTCCAGCGCCTGCGGCAACGCTACTTCCAGCTGGCCGAGTTCCTGATTGATATGAATCCGTAGAGCTTGAAAGCTGCGCGTCGCCGCGTCCTGCCCTGGCTCACGGGTGCGCACGGCCGCGCGTACAAGGGCCGCGAACTGCGCTGTGGTGACAATGGGCTGTTCGAGCCGAGCAGCCACAACCTTCTTTGCAATCTGGAAAGCAAACCGTTCTTCGCCATAATCCCTGATGACCTCCGTTATATCCCTGATTTCGGCCCGCGCCAGCCACTCGGCCGCCGTTTCGCCCTGCGTCGTATCCATGCGCATGTCGAGCGGCGCGTCATGGCGGAAGCTGAAGCCGCGCCCGCCGTCGTCGATCTGCGGCGACGAAACGCCGATGTCGAAGAGAATCCCGTCCACGTCGTTAACGCCAGCCTCGCGCGCCGCTTCGGCAATTTCGCCGAAGGCGCGATGCACCAGCCGAAAACGCGGATCGTTGATTGCCGCACCCGCCGCAATCGCCTGCGGGTCGCGGTCGACCGCCACCAGGCGGCCTTTTTCGCCGAGCGCCGAGAGAATGCGGCGGCTATGGCCGCCACGCCCGAAAGTGGCATCCATATAGACGCCGTCAGCCTTGATCGCCAGGGACTCTACCGCTTCTTCGAGCAGCACCGTGACGTGGGTGCCACCCGCGGTCACAGCACCAGATCCCCGAACCCTGGAGGCAGGTCACCGGACAAGACCTCCGCAGCCAGATCGTTCTGCTGCTTCCAGCCCGCCTCGCTCCAGATCTCGAAATGGCTTCCCATTCCGACCAGGTAGACGGTCTTTTCGAACTGGGCGTACTCGCGTAACTCCGGCGCGACCAGCAGGCGCCCGGCCGAGTCCAGCGCTTCGCTGCGGGCATTGCCGACCAGCACGCGCTTGATCGCTGCGGTCCGTGAATCGAGGCTGGAAGCCTTGAGGATCTGATCGCGGATCGGCTGCCAGGCCGGCGACGGGTAGAGCAGCAGGCAGCGATGCGGATGCGCGGTCAGGACCAGCGAGCCCTCGGCGGCGGC
>JAEUOH010000059.1 GCA_016790845.1 Dechloromonas sp. | reverse complement strand
TATTGAATCGGCTTGGCGCCGAAATGGCCCATGTCGGCGTACAGCGCCTCGGCGCCGGTGATGCAGAGGACGACGGCGCCCAGCGCAAAGAAGCCGAGCGCCGAATTGCCGAGCAGGAATTTGACCCCATAAAGCGGGTTGACCGCAGCCAGCACCGCCGGGTGCTGAAAAATGGCAATGCCGCCGAGGATGGCCAGCACGGCGAACCAGAGCAGCATTACCGGGCCGAACAGGGCGCCGACGCTGGCAGTGCCGCGCCGCTGGACGACAAACAGGCCGACCAGGATGGCCAGCGTGATCGGCGTGATGTAGGGTTTGAAGGTCGGCGTAATCAGCTCCAGACCCTCGACCGCCGAAAGCACCGAGATGGCCGGCGTGATGACGCCATCGCCGTAGAACAGCGCGGCACCGAACAGGCCGAGGGTGATCAACAGGCGTTGCCGGCGCGAGGCCGGGTCGCCGTTGTGCAGGGCAAGCGTCATCAGCGCGATGATCCCGCCTTCGCCCTTGTTGTTGGCGCGCATGATGAAGGCGACGTACTTCAGCGTGACGACGATGATCAGCGACCAGAAGAAGAGTGACAGGATGCCCAGCACGTTGTCTGGATTGATCGGTACCGGGTGGTGGGCGCCGCCGAAAACCTCCTTGATTGAGTAGAGCGGGCTGGTGCCGATGTCACCATAGACGATGCCGAGAGCGGCCAGGGTCAGTGTCGCGAAGCGTTTGTTGTCTTGTGTTTGCATGAGGTTTGTTTCAGGGCTGGAAGCGGTAACCGACGCCGGTTTCGGTCAGAAAATATTTGGGTTGGGTCGGGTCATCCTCGAGTTTCTGGCGAAGGTGGCCGACGTAAACGCGCAGGTAATGGCTGCTTTCAACGTAGGACGGCCCCCAGATTTCGCGTAGCAGGGCGCGCTGCGTCAGCACCTTGCCGGGGTGGCCGAGCAAAGTGGCCAGCAGGCGGTATTCGATCGGTGTCAGGTGCACCTCTTCACCGGCCCGCAAAACGACACGACGCGAGAGGTCGACCGCAACCGTGCCGAATTCGACGACCGGCACCGCCGCCTCGCCGCTGCGTCCGCGCCGACGCAACAGGGCGCGCACGCGGGCGCGCAGCTCGCCGACGCTGAACGGCTTGGTAAGGTAGTCGTCGGCACCGGCATCGAGCGCATCGATCTTGTCGTTTTCCTGCGAACGCGCGGAGAGAATGAGCACCGGCACATCGGACCAGCCGCGCAGGTCGCGAATCAGGTCGATGCCATTGCCGTCCGGCAGGCCGAGATCGAGAATCAGCAGGTCGGGCTTGCGCAGCCCGGCGTCGATCAGTCCCTGGGCCACGGTTTCCGCTTCGCTGACCTGGCAGCCTTCCTCTTCGACGGCGACCCTGACGAAACGGCGGATCAGCTTCTCATCCTCGATCAGCAGGACCTTGGGGCTGGGGGCGTTCATGCGCTTTCCTCCTCCATGATCGGCGGCACCCCTTTGGGCAGCGTGAAAAAGACGCAGGCGCCACCTTCAGGGCGGTTCTCGGCGCTTATCGTTCCGCCGTGCGCTTCGACGATGGCCCGGCAGATCGCCAGTCCCAATCCCGTACCGGGCTTGCCGGATTCCGTTTGAGCGCGGGCGAACATCTCGAACAAGGCGTTCAGGTTGCCCGCCGGGAACCCCTGTCCATGGTCGCAAACCCGGATCTCGACATGGTCGTCGAGCTGGCTTGCGCCGATTTCCACTGCGCTGCCGGCCGGCGCGTACTTGGCGGCGTTTTCCAGCAGGTTGCAGAACACGCGTTCGAGCAGCACGGCGTCGAATTCGAGCAGCGGCAGGTCGGCGGGCAGCGCGACGCGGACCGGATGGCCGGCGAGCGCGTTGCCTAGCAGCTTGATGCTGGCGCCGATGACTTCCTCGAGCGGTTGCCACTCGCGGCGCAGGGTGACGTTGCCGGCATTCAGCCGCGCCATGTCGAGCAGATTGCCGACCAGTCCGGCCAGCCGGGCCGACTGCTCGTGCATGGCCTGGGCGGTGTCGAGGGCAGCCGGTGGCAGGCTTGGCTTGATCAGGAACAGCGAGTCGGCGAGCCCGACCAGTGCGGTCAACGGCGTCCGCAGGTCGTGCGAGAGCGCCGACAGGATCGAGCTGCGCAGCCGTTCGGAAACCATGTCGACTTGTGTAGTGTGCGCGACATCGACGTAATGAAGGCGCTCGATGGCGATGGCGATCAGCGATGCCAGGGCTTCGAGCAGCGCCAGGTTCTCGGCCGGCAGGTCGATCGAATCCGGCGGTGGCGCGACGGCCAGCACGCCGCGAATGCGCATCGAGGCGCGCAGCGGCAGGTAGAGCGAAGCGTAGCCGCTACCGGCGCTTTGGCTATCGCGCACCAGTTGTCCGCTGTCCTGAGTCATCTTGGCGAGATGGCGTTCGACGCGGAACGAGCGCGGGGTCTGGCCGGAGGGTAGTTCGGATGCATCCGGGAGGAGGATCTCGGCGTCCGCATTCAGCTGGATACGGATGAACTGGCGGGCGATGTCGATGACCTGTTCGAGCGTCAGTGCGCCCGCCAGTTGTCGCGCCGCCTGATAGAGCGCCTGTGTGCGTTGTTCGCGAACCTGCGCCTCCCGTGCCTTCTGCTTGAGGCCGGCGGCGAGTTGCCCGACGATCAGGGCGGTCGCCAGCATCACCGCGAAGGTCACGAGGTACTGGATGTTGCTGACGGCCAGCGAAAAACGCGGCGGCACGAAAAAGATGTCGAACAGCAGAACGCTCAGCACGGCCGCCAGCACGGCGGCAGCGCGCCCGAGGCTGACGGCGATGAGCAATACCGTGAGCAGAAAGAGCATCACGATGTTGGCGAGATCGAGGTGTCCGAGGAGCGGCGTCGCCAGCAGCGTGGTGGCCGCGCAGGCCACTGCCGTGAGCAGCACACGCTGCCAGGGCTTGAAGCGTTCCTCGCTGAGCGGGATCGGGTTGCCTTCGTTGGTCATGATCGGCTTTCGGTGATTCAGTGCGTTCAGGCTAAATTACCGTGTGTAAAAACGCAGATCATTCTGGCGATACTGACGTAAAAATGTCGTAAAGAATGCGTGGGTGCCTGCCCCGAAAATGAAAAAGCCCGCCGGAACCGGCGGGCTTTTGCGCTTGCGGCAGGGCCAGGCTTAATTGACCTTGGCGCCCTCGCGCAGCTTCTTGACCAGCGCTTCGACCTGTTGCTGGCTGGCGCGCTGCTGCAGTTGCGGCTTGACCTGCTCGTAGGGCGGCGGGGTCAGCGGACGGGTGTCGTCGAGCTGGATGACGTGGTAACCGAAGTCGGTCTTGACCGGGGTCTTGGTGTATTCACCCTTCTTCAGCTTGGTGACCGCTTCGGCAAACGGCTTGACGTAGGTGCTGGGGGAGCTCCAGCCGAGTTCGCCGCCGTTGTCCTTGGAACCGGGATCCTTGGATTGCTTGGCGAGGTCGGCGAACTTGTCACCCTTGTCGAGCTTGGCGATGATCGCCTTGGCTTCGTCTTCAGTCGAGACGAGGATGTGCTTGACCTTGTATTCGGTGGTCCCGAGATTGGCCTTGATCGCTTCGTAATCCTTCTTCAGCTTGTCGTCGCTGACCGGGTTGGCGCGCACGTAGTCGGAAAGATAGGCACGGATCAGCACGGCCTGCTTGGCGAGTTCCATCTGGCCCTGGATTTCCGGCTTCTTGTCGAGGCCCTTCTTCTTGGCTTCCTGGGTCAGCAATTCGCGGCGGATCAGTTCTTCCTTGACGGCGTTCTGCAGCTCCGGCGAATCCGGCGCGCCCTGGGCCTTCTGTTCGGCGACGAACGCGTTGTAGGTGGTTTGCGAAATGGGTTGGCCGTTGACGGTGGCAACTGCGCCTGAGGGTGCGCTACCCTTGTCGGCAGCGAAGGTCGGGGCGGAAGCGATGGTGCCAGCCACGAGCAATGCGGCCAGACGGGAGAGCTTGATCATTGAGTTTTCCTTGGGGTGGGGATAAAAACGAGAAGATTACACTTCGTCGGGTGAAAATGCACGGATGCTGAGCGCATGAATGCGACCGCGCATCAGGTCGCCGACCGCGGCATG
>JAEUOH010000273.1 GCA_016790845.1 Dechloromonas sp. | reverse complement strand
AACCAGCCGCCCAGCATCGCGCAGCGCATCGACGCACTTCCTGATAGCGACACCCTGTGCATGTCTTTCGTGACCTGGGCAGAGTTGTTGAAGGGCGCCGAGCGCAGCACCCGCAAGACGGAGGTGCTGCGGCGGCTGAACGCCCTGGCGCGCCAGATACCGGTGCGCTATCCCGCCGACCCAGCCATCTGCCGGCATTACGCGGAACAGGCCACCCGCCTCAAGGAGGCAGGCACACCGATCGGCGCGAACGACCTGTGGATCGCCTGCCATGCACTCGCCGAAGACGCCACCCTGGTCACCCACAACACACGTGAATTCAGGCGCATTGCGGGTTTGCACGTCGAGGACTGGGTGTCCGCCGAAAAAGACTGAAAAAGGCCACCCCGGAACTCCCGCCGCCCCTTAGCACTCTCACGCCCCGAGTGCTAAGATTGATGCGCAAGGAGGACCCCAGCCCATGTCACACGCCCTGACCTTTCCCGTTCCCGCCGCCGGCAGCCTGGATCAGTACATCCAGAGCGTGAATCGCATGCCCATGCTGAGCGAGCAGCAGGAGGTGGAGTTGGCGACGCGGCTGCGCGACGAGGGCGACGTGGATGCGGCGCGGCAACTGGTGATGTCGCATCTGCGCGTCGTCGTGGCCATCGCGCGCGGATACCTCGGCTACGGCCTGCCCCACGCCGACCTGATCCAGGAAGGCAATATCGGCCTGATGAAGGCGGTCAAGCGTTACGACCCGGCGCGTGGCGTCCGTCTGGTGTCGTTCGCGATGCACTGGATCAAGGCTGAAATCCACGAGTACATCCTGAAGAACTGGCGGCTGGTCAAGGTGGCGACGACCAAGGCGCAACGCAAGCTGTTCTTCAACCTTCGCAGCCTGAAGAGCGACTACGAAGGCGTCGATACGCTTTCCGGCACGCAGGCAGCCGAAGTTGCCGCCCGCCTCGGCGTCAAGCAGGAAGAAGTGGTCGAGATGGAAACCCGCCTGAGCGGCCGTGACCTGGCGCTGGAAGGCAGTCCGGACGACGGCGATGACGCCTTCGCACCGATCGACTACTTGGCCGACTCGCGTTACGAGCCGACCCGCATGCTGGAAAACAAGGCGACCGCCCGCCTGCAGGATGAAGGGCTGCACGAAGCGCTGCAGGAACTCGACCCGCGCAGCCGGCGCATCGTCGAGGCACGCTGGCTGCACGACGGCGAAGCGGCGACCCTGCACGAACTGGCCGCCGAGTTCAATGTTTCCGCCGAGCGGATTCGCCAGATCGAGGTCAAGGCTTTGCAGAAGATGCGCGGTGCATTGAGCGCCTGAGTTAGCGCAATGGCAAAGACAAAGGGGAGCCACTGGCTCCCCATTTCATTGGCAGAGGCAGATTAATCCGTCCTGGCGGTTGAGGCTGGATTGTTGAAGCGCAGGCTGAAAGTGAAGACTTCTTTCGAGCAGACGTCGATGCAACGGCCGCAGTTGGTGCAGTTCGCGGCAAGAATCACCGGACCGACGCCCTTGCCTTCGCCCTTCAGGGCCGGGCGGATGACCTGCGGCTCGGGGCAGACCTCGAAGCAGTCCATGCAGTCGTTGCAGGCGGCGCGTTCGCGGGCAGCGACGCGCACCGGACTCCAGCGCCCGAGCAGGCTGTAGAAAGCCCCCACTGGGCACAGTCGACCGCACCAGCCGCGCTTCGTCACGAAGAGATCGAACAGGAAAATGGCGACTACCACGGTCCACGCCGCGCCAAGCCCGAAAATCAGGCCGCGATGCAGCATCGACACCGGGTTGATAAGCTCCCACAGCACGACGCCGGTTGCCGCCGAGCCGATCAGCGTCATTGCCAGAACCCAATAACGGGTATTGCGCGAGAGCTGCGCGCTGCCCTTGATTCCGAGCCGGTCGCGCAGCCATCCGGCGGCATCGGTGACCAGATTGACCGGACAGACCCAGCTACAATAGACGCGGCCACCGACCAGGAAATAGAAGACCAGCACGATTGCGAGGCCGATCAGCCCGAGCTTTTCCGGCACATGCCTGGTCATCGCCGCCTGCAGCGCGACGTAGGGATCGGTCAATGGCAGGAAATTCAAGGTATAGCTGTAATTCAGATTGCCCTTGACGATCCAGATGCCGGCCAGCGGCCCGAGCAGGAACAGGGCGAGAATGCCGAACTGCGAGAGGCGCCGCAGCATCAGCCACTTGTAGGCGCGCAGCCAACCTTTCGCCGCGACCGCCTCGGCGCCGATATGCTTGCCGCTCATGGCTTGCCTCCAAGACCCGACGGCGCGCCCGGGAGGATGCCGCCCTCGGCGCCCGACAAGCCACGTGCCGGCGCGGTCTGGCCGCTGGCCGGGTCGTAATGGCCAGGCAGCGTGGCGCCTTCCGGCAGGCGGTCCGGGAGGTCGATCATCTTCGATTCGTCGATCAGCGAGTGGCCGGCCTTCTTCTGTTCCTCCCAGCCCAGCCGGTAGTGGTGGCCGAGTTCGCCCTTGGCCAGTTTGGGCGGCAGGACGCGGATCGCTGCTTCTTCCAGGACGCAGGATTTCTCGCACTTGCCGCAGCCGGTGCAATGTTCGGAATGGACGGTCGGCAGGAACATGGCGTGGCGGCCGGTGCGCGGGTTGGGCACCTTTTCCAGCGTGATCGCCTTGTCGATCACCGGGCAGACGCGGTAGCAGACGTCGCAGCGCAGGCCGAGGAAATTGAGGCAGGTTTCGTGGTCGATGAGCACGGCGATACCCATCTTCGCCTTGTTGATATCGGTCAGTTGGTGGTCGAGCGCCGTCGTCGGGCAGGCCCTGACGCAGGGAATGTCTTCGCACATTTCGCAGGGAATGTTGCGTGCCGTGAAGTAGGGCGTGCCGGTGGCGACCGGCGTTTCCGGCTTGGCGAGCTCCAGCGTGTTGTATGGGCAGTCGCGCACGCACAGGCCGCAGCGGATGCAGGCGCCGAGAAAGTCGCTTTCCGGCAGCGCGCCGGGCGGGCGCAGCGCCAGCGCCGGCAAGGCTTTCGCCTGTTTGGCATAGAGCCCGAGACCGAGGCCGAGCATGCCGACGCCGCAGGCCATCTTTGCCGCGTCGAAAATGAACTGGCGGCGCGCGGTGCCGCTCTTGGAGGATTTGCTGTTCGTCGTCGCCATACCAAACCTCGGGTTGCAGCCAGCGGGCGGGGTCATCGCCCCGCCCTTGTCCCGGCACTCCCTGATTGCCCGTTCCCGAAGGGAACCCAACACTGGCAATCTACTCCATTAGCGTTTGCGAATGATTAGCGCAGATCAAACACTTGCCATTTGGCCACGCGGAATTTGCGGGCCCAGCGGGCGGCCGTCAAAGGCCGGACAGGATGGTGCGCGCGCTGGCCGTCGTTGCGGCGGCGATGTGTGCGACGTCGACGCCGCGCAGTTCGGCCAGCACGGCGGCAATGCGCGGCAACTCGCCCGGCGTGTTGCGCCCGCCGCCCAGCCAGGCCGGCGGGATGTCCGGGGCGTCGGTTTCAAGGACGATGGCATCGAGCGGCAATTCGGCGGCCAGCGCGCGGATGCGCGTCGAGCCGGAAAAGGTCATGGCGCCACCGAAACCGAGCTTGAAACCGAGCTTGATGAACTGGTCGGCCTGCTGACGGCTGCCGTTGAAGGCGTGGGCGATGCCGCCGCGCACGCGGATGCGACGCAGGTGCTTTAGAATCTGGTCGACAGCCCGGCGAACGTGCAGCAATACCGGCAGATCGAATTCGCGGGCCAGCTTCAGCTGCTCGACGAAGAAGAATTCCTGACACCCCGGGTCGACGTCGGTCACGTAGCCATCGAGGCCGACCTCGCCGACCGCCACCGGCGTCTCCTTCGCCAGCCAATCGCGCAGCACAGCCAGATCGGCTTCTTTCGCCTGCATCACATAGAGCGGATGGATGCCGTAGGCGGCAACGCAACCCGGATAGCGCTCGACCACGGTTTTTGCCTTCTGGAAGCCGTCGACCGCAACCGCCGGCACCACGATGCGCTCGACCCCGCCGGCCAGTGCCGCAGCATGTACCGCGTCGCGGTCGGCCTCGAATTCCGCCGCGTCGAGGTGGCAATGAGTGTCGATCAGCACCGCAAAAAGGGAAAATCCGGCGCCGGGCGCCGGCCGTCGATGAGATCGGCAAGGGCGGCGGCGGAACCGCAGGACATCGTCCAGCCGAGTGTGCCGTGACCGGCGTTGAGCCACAGGTTGGCGTAGCGCGTGCGCCCGATGAAGGGCACGTTGGACGGTGTCGCCGGGCGCAGGCCGCACCAGAATTCCGGCTCGCCCGTGGTCTGCAATGCGGGAAAGAGTTGCCGCGTGCGCTGCATCAGCGCGGCGCAGCGCACCGCGTTGAGATCGAGATTGTAGCCGTTGAATTCCGCCGTGCCGGCGATTCGCAGGCGCTTGCCGAGGCGCGAGAAGACCAGCCGGTGTTCGTCGTCGGTCAGGCTGACCGTCGGTGCGCCGGCGTCGTCGGGCAGCGCCACGGTCGCCGAATAGCCTTTGGCCGGCACCACCGGCAAACGGATGCCGAGTGGCTTCATAAGCAGCGTCGTGTAGCTGCCGAGCGCCGCGACGTAGGCATCGGCGGTCAACAATTCGCTGCCCTCCGGCCCGCTGACCAGCACTCCGGCGATCTGGCTGCCGCCGGGCGCGATGCGGTCGACCGTCAGATTGAGGCGAAAATCGACGCCCTGCGCGGCAGCCCGTGCCGCCAGCGTGCGTGTGAATTTGTGGGCGTCGCCCGATTCGTCCGACGGCGTGTAATCACCGCCGACCAGCAGTTGGCGTGCACCGGCCAGCGCCGGTTCGATTTCGATACAGCGCTCGGCGCTGACCGTCTCGCGATCGAGCCCGAAGCGACGCATGGTCTTCGCCGCCTCGATCGCCTGGGCGAAGGCAGCGGGCTGCGTGTAAACATGCAGGATGCCGCGTTCGAGCTGGTCGTATTCAAGGTTCAATTCACGGCGCAGGGCTTGCAGGCAGCCGCGGCTGTAAAGAGCCAGCGCGACGATGGCGGCGATATTGTGCCGGGTGCGGCCGGGCAGGCATTCGCGCAGGAAGCGCAGGCCCCACATCAGTTGCGCCGGGTCGGCGCGCCAGCGCCAGAGCAGCGGCGCGTCTTCCTTGCCCAGCCACTTGAGCACCTGCGGCAGGACATGCGGATTAGCCCACGGCTCGGCATGTGACACCGATATCTGGCCGCCGTTGGCAAAGCTGGTTTCGTTGCCGGCCACCGGCTGCCGGTCCACCACCGTCACCTCGTGACCGGCGCGCGCCAGATACCAGGCGCTGGTGGTGCCGACGACCCCGGCCCCCAGAACCAGAACCCTCAAGCCTCGCCTCCGCGTTCGCGGACGATGCGCGTGACCTCGGGGATGTGGCGCAGGCCGCGCATCACTGCCGCCAGGTGATTGCGGTGAGCGACCTGGATGGTGAAGCGAAGCAGCGTAAACAGCCGCTCAGGATCGGAATCCATCGCCACATGCTCGATGTTGGAACCGGCCTCGGCGATGGCGGAGGCGACCTGGGCGAGCACGCCGCGCGTGTTCTTGACCTCGACCTTGATGCGAATCTCGAACAGCTTGCCTTCTTCCGGCTCCCATTCGACGTCGATCCACTTCTGCGGCTCGGTCGAGCGCGACTTGCGGATGGTCGGACAGTCGTGGGTATGGATGACCAGGCCACTGCCCTTCTTGATCGAGCCGATGATCGGGTCGCCGGGAATCGGCTGGCAACAGCGCGCCAGCTGGATCGCCATGCCCTCGGTGCCGTGGATGGCCAGCGTCATGTTGCTCGGCGAGTCGGCAGACATGTCCTCGCGCGCCAGCAGGCGACGGGCGACGACCGACGGCAGCCGCTTGCCGAGACCGATGTCGGTGTATAGCTCCTCGATCGATTTCTGGCCACCGGACTTGACCAGTTGGTCCCAAGCTTCGGTCGGGATCGAGATCGGCACCACGCCCAGGGTCAGCAGTTCCTGTCGCAGCAAGCGCTCACCGAGGCGCGCCGACTCCTCGTTCTGCATGGTGCGCAGGAAATGGCGAATCTTGCTGCGCGCGCGGCCGGTCTTGACGTAGTTGAGCCACATTGGATTGGGGCTGGCCTGCGGCGACGTGATGATCTCGACCATGTCGCCGTTGCGCAGCTCGGTACGCAGCGGAACGAGATCCTGGTTGATGCGTGCCGCCGAGCAGTGATGGCCGACGTCGGTATGCACGTTGTAGGCGAAATCGACGATGGTCGCCCCGCGCGGCATCGCCATGATCTTGCCTTTGGGCGTGAACACGTAGACCTCGTCGGGAAAGAGGTCGATCTTGACGTTTTCGAAGAATTCGGCGGAATCGTTGCTCTGCATTTCGAGCAGCGACTGCAGCCATTTGTGCGTCTTGATCTGAAGGTCGGCGCCACTTTCCTCGGTGTCCTTGTACAGCCAGTGCGCCGCCACCCCTTCTTGGGCGACATGGTGCATTTCCTGGGTGCGGATCTGCACCTCGACCGGCGTGCCGTAGGGGCCGATCAAGGTCGTATGCAGCGACTGGTAGCCATTGGCCTTGGGAATCGCGATGTAATCCTTGAATTTTCCAGGCACCGGCTTGTACAGCGCATGCAACGCGCCAAGCGCCAGATAGCACATCGGCACGTTGTCGACGACGACGCGAAAACCGTAGATGTCGAGCACTTGCGAGAACGACAACTGCTTCTCGCGCATCTTGCGATAGATAGAATAAAGGCTCTTCTCGCGCCCGAACACTTCGGCATTTAGGCCGGCGGATGCCAGCTTGCCGATGACGGCATTCTGGATTCGCGACAACAGTTCGCTCCGGTTGCCGCGCGCTGCCTGCATCGCCTTGGCCAGCACTTCAGCTCGATGCGGGTGGATCAGGCGAAAGGAAATGTCCTGTAACTCGCGGTAGAGCTTGTTCAACCCCAGACGCAGGGCGATCGGCGCGTAAATGTCGAGCGTCTCGATGGCGATGCGGCGGCGCTTGTCGGGACGCATCGCCGCCATGGTCTGCAGGTTGTGCTGGCGGTCGGCCAGCTTGATCAGCACGACGCGCAGATCGCGCGCCATGGCCATCAGCATTTTGCGGAAGTTCTCCGCCTGGGCCTCCTGGTAGGAGGCGAATTCCATCTTGTCGAGCTTGGACAAGCCGTCGACCAGCTCGGCGACCTCGCGCCCGAAACGCTCGGCCAACTCGCGCTTGGTGGCGCCGGTGTCTTCCAGCACGTCGTGGAGCAGCGCGGCGGCGACGGCATCGCCATCCATGCGCCATTCGACCACCGCGCCAGCAACCGCCAAGGGGTGCGTGATGTAGGCCTCGCCCGACATGCGCTTCTGATTCGCATGGGCGCGCGCCGAGAAGGCATAAGCCTCCTTGATGCGTTCTATGTCGGCAGGGGAAAGATAATCGAGACTGTCGAGAAAAACCCGGTAAGCGGGTTCCTCAGTGGCGGGCGGTTGCTGAGACGGCGCTGGAACCATCAGACTTCACCGCCCCCGCCCTCAGGCCTGACCGCGGTTCAGGACTTCGACGCCGAACTTGGCGAGGGCCAGTTCGCGCAAGGCAATAACCGTCGGCTTGTCGCGGTTGGCTTCGACCATCGGCGTCGCACCGTTGGCGATCTGGCGAGCACGGTAGGTGGCGGCCAGGGTCATCTGGAAGCGGTTGGGAATCTTTTTCAGGCAATCGTCAATCGTTACGCGGGCCATGCAATACCTCTAGATCAGATCAATCGGGCAAAAAGCGCCGCGTGGCGGGCACGCTGCGCATCCAGGTTCAGGCGGGAAGCGCGCACCACGGCACGCAGGTCATCCAGCGCCTGTTCCAGACTGTCATTGATAATAACATAGTCGAATTCGCCGACATGGCGCATCTCGTCCCGCGCCGCCGCCAGCCGGCGGGCAATGACCTCGGCGCTGTCGGTGCCGCGCCCGGTCAGGCGGCGGGTCAGCTCTTCCATCGACGGCGGCAGGATGAATACTGCAATCGCCTCGGGAAATATCGCGCGCACCTGTTGCGCGCCCTGCCAGTCGATTTCCAGCAGGACATCGTGATCCGCCGCCAGCTGATCGGCAATCCATTTTCTGGAGGTACCGTAGAAGTTGCCGTGCACCTCGGCCCATTCGAGAAACTCGCCGGCGGAAATCATGCTTTTGAAGCGGTCGACCGCAACGAAGTGATATTCACGACCGTCCTGCTCGCCGGGGCGCGGCGAGCGCGTCGTAAAGGAGATGGACAGTCGCGGCGCCTGCTCGGTTTCGAGCAGCATGCGAACCAGCGTGGTCTTGCCGGCACCGGAAGGCGCGGCCACGACGTAAAGATTGCCGCCCATGGCTACTCCAGGTTCTGGATCTGCTCGCGCATCTGCTCGATCAGAAGCTTGAGCTCCATCGATGCCTGCGAAACTTCGGTAATCGCCGATTTCGAGCCGAGGGTGTTGGCTTCGCGGTTGAGTTCCTGCATCAGGAAATCGAGGCGCTTGCCGCAGGCGCCGCCCTGCTTGAGCACACGTTCGACTTCATCGAGGTGCGTCGTCAGCCGGCTCAATTCCTCGGCGACGTCGATGCGCGTGGCGAATACCGCGACTTCCTGCAACACGCGCTCGTCGCTGGCGCCGCCCAGCGCTTCGGTCAGGCGCTGGCGCAGTTTTTCGGTGTAGACCGCCTGCGCCTCGGGAATGCGCGGCGCCACACGGTGCACGATGTCGCGCATGGCATTGACGCGGTCGACGATCGTGACGGCCAGTTTTTCACCTTCCCGGCCGCGGCTGGCGACGAACTCGTCGAGCACCTCGCGCGCCAGCCCCAGCACGGTCGGCCCGAGTGCGGCGAAGTTGATGCTCTGGTCGCCGAACATTCCCGGCCAGCGCAGGACATCGTTCACCGTCAACGGATTGGCTGCCGGCATCCGTTGACAGACGCTGTCGTTGAGCGACTGCAGGGTGGCCAGCAGGTCGCCGTTGAGCCGGAGCTGATCGCCGCGCGCCGCCGAGGCATTGAACGACAGGCGGCATTCCACCTTGCCGCGCGAGAGGCGTGCCGCCAGCAGTTCGCGCAGCGGCATTTCAAGCGCGCGCAGGTCTTCGCTGACGCGAAAATGAAAATCGAGGTAACGGGAATTGACGCTTTTCAGTTCGATCTGCAGGGTGCCGCGCTCGACATCGCACGTCTTCACCGCATATCCGGTCATGCTGCTTATCATTATTGGTGCTCTCCAGCTTTACAGGCCGGACGACTCGCCCGACAATGGCTCAAGTTCTGCATCATAACCGCGAGATCAATGGCGCAACAAGCCAACCACGCCCTGCC
>JAEUOH010000057.1 GCA_016790845.1 Dechloromonas sp. | reverse complement strand
CAGGTTCAGGCCGGGTCGTTGTGCGCCGCGCTCAACACTTCCGAGACGAACTCGCCCCGCGAGGTCGAATTGTTTTCCTGATTGTTGGCTGCACACCAGGCGAAGAATTTTTCCGGATCGATCTGGCATTCAAGCGCCATCACGCCGGAGCGCTGGAAATTGCGCCGGGCCACTACCGCTGCGGCTTTCCACTTGTTGAACGACTCGTCGAAACACTCGGGATCGGTGGCCGTGGCTTTTACTTTGGCCCAGGTTTCTTCGGTGTACCAAGTGACGCCGATCACCATTTGCTGGCTACGGCGCTTGGCCTTCAGACTCTGATAAAGGGTGGGTCTTCTCATTTTGCGCTATCGTTTTGAACAATCTCGAACACAGACAAGCAACAAGCACACCCAACGGCGACCGGCCGCGCCGTAAAAACCACGCGGGCCTGACGAGATGGCTGGCGGCGGGTAAAATCTTGCCTTCTTCGTTATTCGTATTCAGGGAAACAGCATGGCTGGTCATTCCAAGTGGGCCAATATTCAGCACCGCAAGGGCCGTCAGGATGAAAAGCGCGGCGCCGCTTTCTCCAAGATCGCCAAGGAAATCACCGTTGCCGCCAAGATGGGCGGTGGCGATCCGAGTTTCAATCCGCGCCTGCGTGTCGCGGTCGACAAGGCCAAGGGCGTCAATATGCCCAAGGACAAGATCGATACCGCGATCAAGAAGGGCACCGGCGAGCTGGAAGGCGTCGAGTACGTCGAGATCCGCTACGAGGGCTACGGCATCGGCGGCGCGGCGATCATGGTCGACTGCCTGACCGACAACAAGGTGCGCACCGTGGCCGAAGTGCGCCACGCGTTTTCCAAGTACGGCGGCAACATGGGCAGCGACGGCTGCGTGGCTTTCCAGTTCAAGCATTGCGGCCAGATGATCTTCGCCCCCGGTACCGACGAGGCGGCGCTGATGGATGCCGCCATCGAGGCCGGCGCCGAGGACGTGGCGACCAATGACGACGGTTCGATCGAGGTACTGACCGCGCCGAACGACTTCATCGCCGTCAAGGATGCGCTGGAAGCCGCCGGTTTCAAGCCGGAATTCGGTGAAGTGACGATGAAGCCGGAAGGCGAAAACGTGTTCACCGGCGATGACGCGGTGAAGATGCAGAAGCTGCTCGACGCACTGGAGAACCTGGACGACGTGCAGGAGATCTACACCACCGCGGTGATCGACGAGTGAGCGCCTACTGCGTTCCAGAACAAGGCGGCGCCAAAGGCCGCCTTTTTGTTTGATGCAGCGCCTTTACCCCATTCTCTTCGTCTTCCTGTGGAGCACCGGCTTCATCGGCGCCAAATACGGCCTGCCTTACGCCGAGCCGCTGTCCTTTCTGCTCGTCCGTTACGGCTTCGTGATTTCGCTGATGCTGCTGATCGCGCTGGCCACCCGCGCACCGTGGCCGAACGACCCGAAGCAATGGTTGCACATTGGCATTTCCGGGGTGCTGGTTCATGCGGTTTATCTTGGCGGGGTGTTCGTCGCCATCAAGCACGGGCTGCCAGCCGGGGTGACGGCGCTGGTGGTCGGCATGCAGCCGTTGCTGACGGCGCTCGGTGCCGGCTGGCTCCTCGGCGAGCAGGTCGCCGGCCGCCAGTGGGGCGGGCTGGCGCTCGGTTTCGTCGGTGTCGGCCTGGTCGTTTCCGGCAAATTCGGCGATGTGGCGCTCGGGCCGATGCTGATTCCGGCGCTCGTCGCACTGCTCGGCATCACCGCCGGCACGCTCTACCAGAAGCGCTTCTGCGCCCGGTTCGACCTGCGCACCGGATCGGTCATCCAGTTCGTGCCGACCGCCATCGTCACCGCCATCGCCATTGCCCTGTTCGAGGATTTCCGGATCGAGTGGACGGGCGACTTCATCTTTGCCCTCGGCTGGCTGGTGCTGGTGCTTTCGCTGGGCGCCATCAGCCTGCTCAATCTGCTAATCCGCAGCGGTAGCGCCGTGAATGTTGCCAGCCTGTTCTATCTGACACCCTTGTCGACCGCGTTGATCGCCTGGGTCATTTTTGGCGAAAAATTGACGTTGACCGCAACCGTCGGCATGGCGCTGGCGGTCAGCGGTGTCTATCTGGTGGCGAGGCCGGCAAAATGAGCGCGCCACGCATTCTGGGCATCGACCCCGGTCTGCGCGTGACCGGCTTTGGCGTCATCGAGAAGCATGGTAACCAGTTGGTTTATGTAGCAAGCGGCTGCATCAAGTCGAATGACAAACAATCGCTGCCGGAGCGGATCAAAACGCTGTTCGCCGGCATCAGCGAAGTCATCGCGACCTATGCCCCGGATCAGGCAGCGGTGGAAAAGGTTTTCGTCAACGTCAATCCGCAATCGACGCTGCTGCTCGGCCAGGCGCGCGGCGCGGCGATCAGCGCGCTGGTTCATGCCGGGTTGCCGGTGGCCGAATACACAGCGCTACAGACCAAGCAGGCCGTGGTCGGTCACGGCAAGGCAGCCAAGGATCAGGTGCAGGCGATGGTCATCCGCCTGCTGAACCTGCCCGGCGCGCCGACTGCGGATGCCGCCGACGCGCTGGCCTGCGCCATCTGCCACGCGCATGGCGGGCAGGGTTTGGGCGCGCTGGCGACGACCGGTTTTCGCGTTCGCGGAGGGCGGCTGATCGGTTAGCATAGCGGGATGATTGGACGACTGACTGGCCTCTTGGCCGAAAAAAATCCCCCGCAGATCGTGCTCGACGTGAATGGCGTCGGTTACGAGCTCGACGTGCCGATGAGCACCTTCTACAACCTGCCGGCCAGCGGCGAGAAGGTGACCCTGCTGACCCATTTTGCGGTGCGCGAGGACGGACATTTCCTCTACGGTTTCCAGAGCGAGGCCGAGCGCTTCGCTTTCCGCCAGTTGCTGAAGATTTCCGGCATTGGCGCGCGAACTGCGCTGTCGGTACTCTCCGGCCTGTCGGTCGGCGATCTGGCGGCGGCGGTCGCGCAGCAGGAGGTGGGGCGGCTGATCAAGGTACCCGGCATCGGCAAGAAGACGGCCGAGCGGCTGTTGCTCGAATTGAAGGGCAAGCTGGCCGATGCCACTGGCGTTTCCCTGCCCGTTGCGGTCGACGACGCAAAACAGGACATTTCCAACGCCCTGCTGGCGCTCGGCTACAACGAAAAGGAAGCCGCTGCGGCCATGAGGCAATTGCCCGCCGACGTCGGTACTTCCGACGGCATCCGCCAGGCGCTCAAGCTGCTGTCCAAGGTCTAGGGCGTGTTTACTGACGACAACCCCAAACGCCTGGCGCAGATCGCGCTCGTCGCGTTGCTGATCGTCGGCTGCGTGGCTGTGCTGTTGCCAATGATCGGCGCCATCCTGTTCGCCTTCGTGCTGTGGATCTGCACCTGGCAACTGTATGCAGAGAAACTGCTGCCGCGCATTGGTGGGCGCAATACGCTGGGCGCGTCGCTGATGACCTTGCTGCTGGTCCTGATCATGCTGCTGCCGATGATTTTTCTGGTCAGCAGCCTGGTCAGCAGCGCCGACATGCTGGTCGAGCAGTTCCGCCCGCAGATAGAACAGGGGCTGCCAGCCGAACCGCCGAAATTTCTCGCCGAAATTCCGCTGGTCGGCAGCGACATCGAGGCGAACTACCACCGCATCGCCAGCAATCGCGCCGAACTCAACGCCATGCTCAAGCAGTTGATCGACCCCGCCCGGCGGCTCGCGCTGGCCACCGGCAAAATCGCCGGCAATGGGCTGCTGCAACTGATACTGGCCCTGTTCGTCATTTTCTTTCTTTACCGCGACGGGGCGAAGATCGCCAACGCGCTGTATGTCGGCGCCCGCAAGCTGGGCGGCGATCTGGGCGAGGAAATGATCGAACGGGCACGCGGCACGGTGGTCGGCGTCATGCTCGGCATCGTCGGCACGGCGGCAGCGCAGGGCACCGTGGCGATGCTCGGCTTTCTGATCGCCGGTCTGCCTAGCGCCGTCCTGCTTGGCTTCGCCACCTTCTTCCTGTCGATGATCCCGGTCGGTCCGCCGCTGATCTGGGGTGCCGCGGCCGCCTGGCTGTACAGTCAGGGCGACACCGGCTGGGCCATCTTTCTGGTGCTTTACGGCATCTTCGTCATCAGCAGCATCGACAATTTCCTGAAACCGATCCTGATCGCCCGCGGCGCCGGTATCCCGATCCTGCTCATCGCGCTCGGCGTCATCGGCGGCGTGCTGGTCTTCGGTTTCATCGGCATCTTTCTCGGGCCGGTGCTGCTGGCCCTAGGCCACATGCTGCTTGGCCGCTGGACGCAAGAAGAGGAACAATCCGCATGATCGAAACCGACAAGCTGGCTGCGGTCGACCGCCTGATTGCCCCCAATTCCAAATCGGCGCAGGAAGAAGCACTCGAACGCGCGCTGCGCCCCAAACGCCTGGCCGACTACACCGGTCAGGTCAAGATTCGTGAACAACTGGAAATCTTCATCCAGGCCGCCCGCAAACGCGGCGATTCGCTCGACCATGTGCTGCTCTTCGGTCCGCCGGGCTTGGGCAAGACCACGCTGGCCCACATCGTCGCCCACGAAATGGGCGTCAACCTGCGCCAGACATCCGGCCCGGTGCTCGAACGCGCCGGCGACCTCGCCGCCATCCTGACCAATCTCGAACCGCACGACGTGCTGTTCATCGACGAAATCCATCGCCTGAGCCCGGTCGTCGAGGAAATCCTTTACCCGGCGCTCGAAGACTTCCAGATCGACATCATGATCGGCGAAGGCCCGGCGGCGCGCTCGGTCAAACTCGATCTGCCCCCGTTCACGCTGGTCGGCGCCACCACCCGCGCCGGCATGCTGACCAACCCGCTGCGCGACCGCTTCGGCATCGTCGCTCGGCTGGAGTTCTACAACGCCGAGGAACTGCAAAGCATCGTCACCCGTTCGGCAAGCCTGCTCGGCGCACCGATCGACCCCGACGGTGCGCTGGAAATTGCCAAGCGGGCGCGCGGCACGCCACGCATCGTCAATCGCCTGCTGCGCCGTGTCCGCGACTACGCCGAGGTCAAGGCCGACGGCCAGATCACCCGCGCCGTCGCAGATGCCGCACTGCTGATGCTCGACGTCGACGCAGCCGGCCTGGACATCATGGATCGCAAACTGCTGTCTGCCGTCATCGACAAATTCGGCGGCGGCCCGGTCGGTGTCGACAACCTCGCCGCCGCCATCGGCGAAGCGCGCGACACCATCGAGGACGTGCTGGAACCCTATCTCATCCAGCAGGGCTACCTGCAACGCACCCTGCGCGGCCGCATCGCGACGCCGGCTATCTACCGGCACCTGGGGCTGGCCGAACCGAACAGTGCGGTCGTCCGCGACCTGCTGGCGGACGAATAGTCGGAAACGAATCTCCAATGAAAAAGCGGCACCGGAAGGCGCCGCCATATCTTTTCTGCCGCAACGATCAGGTTGCGCCGGGCGTCCCCTGACTTATCGTCATTACAGGCTGTTGATGCACTGCAGGGCCTTGTTGGACGCCTCCTTGAGCTTGGCGGCGTCACCCTGCTTGACCTTTTGTGCATTTACGGCTTCATCGAGCTTTTGCTGATAGGCCTGAATTTCCTTTGTCGCCTGAACCTTGCCCCCCTTCTGAACCAGAGCCGTACTCGCTGCATTCAGGTATTTAGTGAGTTGTGCCTCTGTTGCACTGTCGTAATTGGCCCGGCCGACGATGGAAACCTCATCGACTGCCCGCTGGCAATCCTCCGGGGTTGCCGCCAGCGCGGCACTACAACTTAATGACACAAGAGATGCTGCGACGGAAATGCTAACCAGTTTGGCTTTCATACACACCCTCCCGATTTCAAGTTCATACCTCCGTCCGACGTTTTGGGACGGAACTCTTTGAAACGAGGTTTCAATATAGTCCGTCAGCCTGTAAGCCGGAATTGATATGCATCAGCTAATAAAACCTCCTTTCGCTCGAAAACACACAAAATGCCCCACCGTCGCCACCAGCCACCTACTTCGTGTTTTCCGGCGGAGGAAGTGCACGGGGCTTGCCCTTCTCGACAACGAGCAGGTTCAGAATTCGAACCGGGGCATCGCTAGAGTTCCGATATTGAAGAATCGTGTCGCGGGCATGCAGCACAGCGGAACCCGCGCCGAACCGGCGCGGCTCTTTCCCGCGTTCCAGAACGTCAACCGTCCCCTCGATCACCGTTCCTATACAGTCGCCCGGATGAACATGCTCCGGCGAATAGCCACCCGGCTCGATCAACACGCTGACGGAAATCATTTCTCGGCTGTCATCACCGCTGAGCGGTGCTGTCAGCAAGGGCTTCGAACTGTATCCCGGCGTTTTGGGCATGCCGGCAACCTGCGCCATGACCAGCGCCGGACATACGGCAAGCGACATCAACGCGGCCAGCAATCCACTACGAAAGTGATTTTCCATGTCTCTCCCCTTCATTTTCACGGGCCGGGCGGTGTGCCCCGCCTGATTTCAGGCTACGCCTTTGAAATCCGCCTGCAATACGACTTTCGCACTAGCTTTTCGAACCCGACAAGGTCACTTACAAATCGAGATTCCTCATAACAAAACAATCTGTTACAAACACTTCTTCGCAATCCGGTTAAAATTCGCCGATGAAATACGAGCCGAAGCCGAACGCCTTCTCCATCCCGGTACGGATTTACTACGAAGATACCGATGCCGGCGGAGTGGTTTACTACGCCAATTACCTGAAGTTTTTCGAACGCTGCCGCACCGAGTGGATGCGTCAGGTCGGCCATGACCAGTCGCAGCTCGCGACGGAAGCCGGTGTCGCCTTCATGGCGCGCAAGGCCAGCTGCGAATACCTGAAGCCGGCGCGGCTCGACGATCAGTTGACGGTCGGCCTCGAAGTCGAAAAACTCACCCGCGTCCGCGTCGTCTTTCGCCAGCACGTGCGGCGCGGCGACGAGGAACTGGTCACCGGCACGGTCGAAATCGCCTGTGTCGACATCGGCAAGATGGCACCGGCGCCGATTCCCGAATTCCTGCACCGCAAACTGGAAGCTCTCAAATGAACGTCACCCAGGATCTTTCCATCCTCCACCTGATCCTCAACGCCAGCGCCGTCGTGCAGGCCGTCATGGCCCTGCTGGCCGGCGTCTCCTTCATGTCGTGGTACTACATCTTCATGAAGTGGTACACGGTCAAGCTGGCGCGCAGCAAGACCGAGACATTCGAGCGTGACTTCTGGTCAGGCGGCGACCTCAACAATCTCTACAACAGCGCGGTCAACGACCGCCACCATGCCGGTTCCATGGAGCGCATCTTCGAAGCCGGTTTTCGCGAATTCACCAAATTGCGCGGCCAGAAGAACCTCGATCCCAAAGACATCGTTGACGGTTCGCGCCGCGCCATGCGCGCCACCTACCAGCGCGAGATGGATTCACTGGAAGCGCATCTGGCCTTCCTCGCGTCGGTCGGCTCGGTATCGCCCTACATCGGCCTTTTCGGCACCGTCTGGGGCATCATGCACGCCTTCCGCGCCCTCGCCAACGTCGGCCAGGCGACGCTCGCCTCGGTCGCTCCGGGCATCGCCGAAGCACTGGTCGCCACCGCCATCGGCCTCTTCGCGGCGATCCCGGCGGTCCTCGCCTACAACCGCTTCTCGCACGACATCGACCGCCTCGCCACGCGCTACGAGTCGTTCATGGAGGAGTTCTCCAACATCCTGCAACGGCAGATGAGGTAAGGCGATGCGCCAGCGCCGTCTCAAGAACGAGATCAACGTCGTTCCCTACATCGATGTCATGCTGGTGCTGCTCGTCATCTTCATGGTGGCGGCGCCGATGATGACGACGTCGAGCATCGACGTGCCGACAGTCGGCAAGGCGAACGTCGCCCCGCCGGCCCCAATTGAGGTATCGATCAAGGCCGACCAGAGCCTGACGCTGATCGACCGCGCTGCGAAAAACAGCCGCGAAATCCGCGTGGACCGCAAGGAACTGCTGGGCCTGATCTCGGCTGCGCAGGCGAGAAACCCCGAGCAGCCGGTACTGATTGCCGGTGACAGGAACGTCAAGTACGAGGCCGTGCTGTCCGTGATGGACGAATTGCAACGCGCCCAGGTCAAGAAAGTCGGCCTGCTGGTACAGACGATCGGAAAATGATTCTCGAACGACCCGAAGAACCCGGCCGGAAGTTTGCACTGACGTTCACCATCCTGGTGCACGCCGGTCTGCTCGCCGTCCTGTTCTTCGGCGTGCAATGGAAACGCAGTCAGCCCGACGTGGTCGAGGTCGAACTGTGGTCGAGCCGCCCGACGCCGGCCGTCCAGGCGGCACCACCACCACCGCCGCCACTCCCGGAAGAGAAGCCGGAACCGAAGCCGGAGCCCAAGCCCCAACCCAAAGCTGAACCGAAGCCGGAACCGCCGCCACCAAAAAAGCCGGACATCGCGATCAAGGAAGAAAAGAAGCCGCCCAAACCGGAACCGAAGAAACCCGAACCCGAACCCAAGAAACCCGACCCCAAGCCGGAACCCAAGCCCGAGCCCAAAAAGCTGGAGCCTAAACCCGAGCCCAAGCCGGAACCGAAGAAGTCCGAGGTAAAACCCGAACCCAAGGCGCCCGATTTCAGCGAGATGCTCAAGCGCGAGGCCGCCGAGCGCAGCCCGCGCCCGAACAATTCGCAGCAGATGGCCAAGGCCGCTGCCGCCGAAGCCGAGCAGCGGGCGGCGGCGGGCAAAAAGGGCCTGCAGGACTACGCTGCGAAGATTCGCCAGAAGGTCAAGGGCAATATCTCGCTGCCGCCGAATATACAGGGCAATCCAGAGGCCATTTTCGAGGTCAACCAATTGCCCACCGGCGAGGTGCTCGAAGTCAAGCTCAGGCGCTCGAGCGGCATCGCCAGCCTGGACGCCGCCATCGAGCGCGCCATCCTGAAGTCCTCGCCCTTGCCGAAGCCGGATGATCCAGCGCTGTTCCAGCGCACGCTGGAAATCAAATACAAGCCATTTGAAGAGTAGAATCACCCGAATTGTTGAAGAAATCGAGTCCCATGCCCCAGATTTTCAGAAAATTCCTCGTTGTGCTGTCGTTTTTTGCCGCAACAGTGGCAAACGCCCAGCTTTCCGTTGAAATCACCGGCGCCGGCGCCAACCGGATTCCGGTCGCCATCGCCAATTTCGCCGGCGATACCGCTGCTGCCCAGGTCGTCACCGCGACGGTGCGCGCCGACCTCGAACGGAGCGGCCTGTTCAAGCTGATCGACCCGGCTGGTGCCACGCTGGACGAAAACGCCCAGGTCAATTTCGCCGACTGGAAAGGCCGCGGCGCCGACGCGCTGGCCGCCGGCAGCGTGACGCGCGGGCCCGACGGCCGCATGCAGGCACGTTTCCGGCTCTACGACACGCAGAAGCAGGTAGCGCTGGGCGGCGCGGTCTACGTGACCGCTAACGACCAGCTGCGCGCGGCCGGCCACCGCATCGCCGACTACATCTACGAAAAGCTGACCGGCGAGAAGGGCGTCTTCTCGACGCGCATCGCCTATGTCGTCAAGTCGGGTGGGCAATTCAGGCTGCAGATCGCCGACGCCGACGGGCAGGGCGCCGTGACCGCGCTGAGTTCGACCGAGCCGATCATTTCGCCGGTCTGGTCGCCGGACGGCAGCAAGCTGGCTTATGTCTCGTTCGAGAAGAAGAAGCCGGTCATCTACGTCCATACGCTGGCCACCGGACAGCGTCAGGTGGTGGCCAACTTCAAAGGTTCCAATTCCGCCCCGGCATGGTCGCCCGACAGCCGCAAGCTGGCCATCGTGCTCTCCAAGGACGGCAATTCGCAGATTTATTCGGTCAATGCCGACGGTACCGGTGTCCAGCGCCTGAGCCAATCGCCCGGCATCGACACCGAGCCGCGCTTTTCGCCGGACGGCGGCAGCATCTACTTCACCTCCGACCGCGGCGGCAGCCCGCAGATTTACCGGATGAGCGCCAATGGCGGCGATGCCCAGCGCGTCACCTTCGAGGGCAGCTACAACGTTTCGCCGCGCCCGGCGCCGGACGGCAAGAGCCTGGCCTTCATCACCCGTCGCGACGGTCGCTTCCAGCTCGCCGTCATGGATCTCGCCAGCAAGCAGGTGCAGATCCTGACCGACTCTTACAAGGACGAATCCCCGAGTTTCGCCCCCAACAGCCGCATGATCCTGATCGCCACTGAAACCGGCGGCCGCGGCGTCCTTTCGGCTGTTTCCAGCGATGGCAGGATCAAGCAGCGCCTCTCGATCGCTGCCGGCGATGTCCGCGAGCCGGCCTGGGGCCCCTTCATTCAATAATCCTCAACGGAGAACAAAACACATGAACAAGCTATTCATTCCCGCCATCCTGGCCGCCCTGGTCGTCGGTTGTAGCTCGACCCCGGTGCCTGACGAAAATTCCGGCGCCCCGGTCGAATCGCGCAGCGGTTCCGGCGTCACGCCGGTCACCGCCGGCGGCCTGGATTCACGCGGCCTGCCCAAGGAACTGACCGATCCCAAGAGCGTGCTGTCGCAACGCAGCATCTACTTCGATCTCGACAAGTACGAGGTCAAGGACGAGTACAAGGACCTGGTCGCCGCTCACGCCAAGTACCTGGTCACCAACAAAGGCTTCAAGGTGCTGATCCAGGGCAATACCGACGAGCGCGGCAGCCGCGAATACAACCTGTCGCTCGGCCAGAAGCGTTCCGATGCGGTCAAGCGTTCGCTGATCCTGCTCGGCGTCAAGGAAGATCAGGTCGAGTCGGTCAGCCTCGGCGAGGAAAAACCCAAGAACGCCGGCCATGACGAGGCCGCCTGGGCCGACAACCGCCGGGCCGATATTCTTTACAAGGCCCCGGACGGCCGCGGCGAGTTCTAAGCGATGCGTCCTGTCCGAATCGCGCTGCTGATTGCCGCCCTGGGTGCCGCACAGGCCCAGGCGGGGATGTTCGACGACGACGAGGCACGTCGCCAGATCGCCGACCTGAAGGCCAAGTCGGAGGCGCGATTCGACCAGCAGGCCAAGTCGCAACTGACGCTGGCCGACCAGATCCAGCGCCAGTCGGAAGAAATTGCCCGCCTGCGCGGCCAGGTCGAAACGCTGACCTACGAACTGGAAACCGCCAAGAAGCGCCAGCAGGACTTCTATCTCGACCTTGATACCCGCCTGCGCAAGCTGGAACCGCAGGGCGGCGGGCCAGTTGCGGTCGACGGTGAAAAAGGGGCAAATTCCGCGGCGGGCGCCACCGATCCGGCGCGCGAAAGCAAGGACTACGAAGCGGCGCTGAACAACTTCAAGGGCGGCAAGTATAAGGAAGCCTCCTGGGGATTCGCTGCTTTCGTCCAGAAATATCCGGACAGCTCGCTGGCACCCAACGCCCAGTTCTGGCTGGGCAATGCCTTCATCGCCCAACGCAACTGCGCCAAGGCCATCGAGGCGCACAGCGTGGTCACCACGAAGTATGCGGAGAGCGCCAAGGCGCCCGATTCGTGGCTGGCGATGGCGACCTGCCAGCAGGAAATGGGCAACGCGGCCGCCGCCAAGCGTTCGCTGGAAACGCTGGTCGCCAAGTACCCGCAGGCACCGGCAGCCGACACCGCTCGCGACCGCCTGAAGAAAAAATAGTTGGCGCTGCGCCTCACCGAAATCTTCTTCTCCCTGCAGGGAGAAGCCTCGCGCGTTGGGCTGCCGACAGTTTTCGTCCGCCTGACCGGTTGCCCGCTGCGCTGCTCGTGGTGCGACACGACCTATAGCTTCACCGGCGGCAAACCGGCGACGGTCGATTCGATCCTGGCCGCAGTAGCCAGGTATCCGACCCGCCATGTCTGCGTCACCGGCGGCGAGCCGTTGGCGCAAAAGGAATGCCTGTCGCTGCTGGAAGCCCTGTGCGACGCCGACTACGATGTCTCGCTGGAAACCTCCGGCGCGCTCGACATCGCCGGGGTCGATCCACGCGTTTCGTGCATCATGGACCTCAAGGCGCCGGATTCCGGCGAAAGCATCAAGAACCGCTGGGAAAACCTGGCGCATCTTGACGCCCGCGACGAGATCAAGATCATCGTCGCTTCGCGCGCCGACTACGAATGGGCGCGCAAGGCGATTACCGAACGCCATCTGGACGCCATTTGTCCGGTGCTGCTTTCGCCTGCCGGCGGGCTGCTCGCACCGGCGGAACTCGCCGGCTGGATTCTCGAAGACGGCCTCAACGTACGCTTCCAGTTACAGCTGCACAAGCTGTTGTGGGGCAACGCCAAAGGCAAGTAGCGCGTGCCGTTCTTGCCGGCCTGAACGGAACGGTGGCTTGATGCACTGACCCGGATCACGCCCGAAGCGTTCTGGAAATTCGGGGCCGATTTAGTGCCCGTGGAATCTGCCAGGTTGCAGATTCCCGGCTCAAATCCCCAGATAGCGATGCCAGATGCCGTGGTCGGCATCGAGCTCGCCCGAGCTGCCGCGCCATGCCACCCGCCCCCGCTCGAGAATCGTATGGCGGTCGGCCAGCGCGATCAGCTTTTCGACGTACTTGTCGACGACCAGCACGCTCTGGCCTTCGCTGCGTAATCGCGCGAGGCATGCCCAGATCTCGTCGCGGATCAGCGGCGCCAGCCCCTCGGTGGCTTCGTCGAGGATGAGCAGGCGCGGATTGGTGACCAGCGCGCGGCCGATCGCCAGCATCTGCTGCTCACCGCCGGACAGCTGGTTGCCAAGGTTGTTTCGGCGCTCGGCAAGGCCCGGAAACAGATCGTAGACGCGCCTCTGCGTCCATGGGCGGTCAAGGCCGCGCCGGTTGGCGTAAAAGGCCACCAGATGTTCGTCGACCGTCAGATTGGGAAAGCACTGGCGCCCTTCCGGTACCAGCGCGATGCCGGCACGGCCGATGCGGTCTGGCCGCCAGCCGGCGATGTCGTCGCCCATGAAGCGAATGCGGCCGGCCTTGACCGGCTCCAGCCCGCAAATCGCGCGCAAGGTCGTCGTCTTGCCCATGCCGTTGCGTCCAAGCAGGGTCGCGGCTTCGCCCTCGGCCATCGCCAGATCGATCCCGAACAGCACCTGACTGGCGCCGTAAGCAACCTCGAGACCGGCAACTTCAAGCAGCGCACTCACAGGTGGTCGCCCAGATAGGCCCGGCGCACGCCGGGGTCGCTCCTGACCTCGTCCGGTGTGCCGGTGCAGATCATGCGGCCATTGACCAGCACCGAGATACGGTCGGCGAGCCGGAAAACGGCCTCCATGTCGTGCTCGACCAGCAGGATCGTGACGTGGCGGGCCAGGTTTTCGATCAACTCGACCATGCGTGCCGACTCTTCGGGGCCGGTGCCGGCCATCGGCTCGTCGAGCAACAGCAGTTGCGGCTTCGTCGCCAGCGCCATGGCCAGTTCGAGCGCCCGCTGTTCGCCGTGCGACAGGCTGCCGGCCACGGCATCGGCCTTGTCCGCGAGGCCGACCTGCGCCAGCCATGACTCCGCCTCGGCAAACAGCGCCGTTTCCGCCGCCACCGGCCGCCAGAAACGGAAGCTGCTGCCGGTGTCGGCCCGCCCCTGCACGGCCAGCGCGACGTTGTCGCGCGCGCAAAGGCTGGGGAAAACGTTGGTGATCTGGTACGAGCGCGCCATGCCGGCGCGTACCCGCTCGTGCATCGACAGCCCGGTGACGTCCTGCCCGGCAAAATGCACGCTGCCGGAATCCGGACGGAGCGCACCGGAAACATGGTGGATGAAGGTTGTCTTGCCGGCACCGTTGGGGCCGATAAGCGCATGCACTTCGCCGGCAACGACGCTGAAATCGACCGCTTTCAGCGCGTCGACCGCAGCAAAGCGCCGTGACAGCCCGCGTACATCGAGCAGCGCGTCAGCCATCGCGCCTCCCGAACAACGCAGCGACGCCGCGCGGGGCGAACAGCACGACGCCGAGCAGCAGGAGGCCGAGGACGATATGCCAGTGCTCGGTGAGGCCGGCCAGCGCCTCCTCCAGACCAAGCAGTACCGCGGCGCCGACGACACCGCCCCAAAGGCTGCCCACACCGCCAATGATGACCATGACCAGCAGCGTGCCCGACTGCATCCACTGCAGCAGGTTAGGGCTGGCTAGCCCGGTCAGGTTGGCGAGCAGGGCGCCGGCCAGCCCGGCGACGGCGCCGCCGAGCGCGAAGGCCACGAGACGGTAGCGGAAGACCGGGTAGCCGAGCGCTTCCATGCGCGTCTCATTCTCCCGGATAGCCTGCAGCGTGCGGCCGAAGCGCGCCTGCGCGAGGCGACCGAAGAGCAGCATGGCTACGGTCAACGCCGTCAGACTGGCAAAAAATAGCGGGCGGTCGCCGGCGAGGCTGAAGCCTGCCAGGGTCATGCGGCCGGCCAGCGGCAGCCCGTCGTCGCCGCCCCAGGCGCGGGCCGAGATGAAGAGGTAATAGACCATCTGGGCAAAGGCCAGCGTGATCATGATGAAATAGACTCCGCGCGTGCGCAGGCTGACCGCGCCAACCGCCAGCGCGAACAGGCCGGCAACCGCCATCGCGGCCGGGAAGGCGAACAGCGCCTCGTTGATGCCGGCCTGCTGGCAGATCGCGGCGACATAGGCGCCGATGCCGAAGAAAGCGGCATGGCCGAGTGAAACCATGCCGCCGTAGCCGAGCACGAGATTGAGGCTGGAGGCGGCCAGCGCAAAAATCAGCAGGCGGGTCGCGAAGCCGATATAGAAGGACTGGTCGAAGGCCTCTAGCACGAAGGGTAGGGCGACCAGCGCGGCGAAGAGGCCCAGCGCGAGCGGCCGCTGCCAGCGGGCGGGACGATAGAAGGCCATTTACGCCCGCGCCGGGAACAAGCCCTGCGGCTTGAAAAAGAGGATGCCGGCCATCAGCAGGTAGATCAGGATCGAGGCCAGCGCCGAACCGAGTGTCGCCGCCGCATCGGCCGGAAGGGTGGCACGGAGCAGCGTCGGCAGCAGGGCGCGACCAAGGGTGTCGACCGTGCCAACGATCAGGCTCCCGACCAGCGCGCCACGGATCGAGCCGATGCCGCCGATGATGATGACGACGAACGCGAGGATCAGCACGCTCTCGCCCATGCCCACCTGCACCGCCAATAGCGGCCCGAGCAGGCCGCCGGCCAGCGCGCAGAGTGCCGCGCCAAAGACGAAGACGGCGGTGAACAGGGCGCGCACATTGACCCCGAGGGCCTCGGTCATTTCGCGGTTGGCGGCGCCTGCGCGCACCCACATGCCGACGCGGCTCTTGGCAACCAACAGGTAGAGGAGGGTGGCGACGGCGAGGCCGACGGCAATGATGACCAGACGATAGGCCGGATAGAAAAATTCCTCGCCGAACAGCGGGAATGCGACAGGCCCGGCCAGCGCCTCGGGCGGGTTGAGCATGATCGCCGCCGGGCCCCAGATCGCGCGTACCGCCTCGTTGGCGATCAGGATCAGCGCGAAGGTGGCCAGCACCTGCGACAGGTGGTCACGCCGATAGAGCCGGCGGAACAGCGCCACTTCGAGCAGTAGCCCGAGCACGGCCGCCCCTGCCACCCCGACGGCGAGCCCGATCCAGAAAGAATCTGCCGCCTGCGCGGCCGCCGCGACGAAGTAAGCGCCCACCATGTACAGCGAGCCGTGGGCCAGATTGATGCAGTCCATGATCCCGAAAACGAGCGTCAGCCCGGCCGCAAGCAGGAAGAGCATGAGGCCGAATTGGAGCCCGTTGAGGGCCTGTTCGAGGATCAGTTGGGTCATGAATGCAAGGCGGTGGAGAACCCGGAAGACTCAAGGCGAGGCCGAGACCAGGCGGCAAAGTCGGCGACGCCGCAGACAGCACATCGGTATGGCAAGATGCCACCGGCGGCAGCCAACGACGTATCGGCGAGCGTCCTGGTTACTTCATCTTGCAATAGCCGACATACGCATCGGCATGGTTGGTGAAGATGGTGCCCATGGTCTTGTTGGTGATGCGGCCCTGGGCATCCTTGCCGACGACGCGCAGGTAGTAGTTCTGCACCGGATAGTGGTTGGTGTTGAACTTGAAGTCACCGCGTACCGACTTGAAACGCTTGGCTTCCAGGGCTTTCTGCAGCGCCGCCTTGTCCTCGACCTTGCCCTTCACGTCACGCACGGCGGCATCCATCATCAGCGCGGCATCGTAGCCCTGCGAAGCGTAGAGCGAGGGCAGGCGACCATATTCCTTCTGGAACTCGGCGACGAAACGCTTGTTTTCTGCGTTATCCATGTCATGCGCCCAGTGCGACGAGTTGAAAATGCCCATCATAG
Organism: Dechloromonas sp.; assembly: GCA_016790845.1. Classification (GTDB taxonomy): domain Bacteria; phylum Pseudomonadota; class Gammaproteobacteria; order Burkholderiales; family Rhodocyclaceae; genus Azonexus. The sequence goes on along the minus strand of JAEUOH010000057.1, from coordinate 11,087 downwards.
GCGCGCCAACCGCCTTGATCACGTCCTCGTCGGCCGAAAAGCCGGGGGCGAAGAGCTGGGTGTCACGCGACAGGCCGGCGGCGACGAACTGCTTGACGAAGTTGATGCCCATGCCGCCGGGCAGGAAGAAAAACAGGGCGTCCGGCTTGTAGCTGCGCACCTGCGCGAGCTCGGCGGCATAGTCGAGCTGGCCGAGCTTGGTATAGATTTCCTCGGCGACCTTGCCCTTGTAGTAGCGCTTGAAACCAGCCACCGCGTCCTTGCCGCCGGGGTAGTTCGGGGTCACGATGACCACGTTCTTGAAGCCCTTGTCCTGAACGTACTTGCCGACCGCCTCGTGAAGGTTGTCGTTCTGCCAGGCGACGTTGAAAAAATAAGGATTGCACTGCTCGCCGGCATACTGCGACGGGCCGGCATTCGCCGAGATGTAGAAGGTCTTGTTTTCGAAGACGGCCGGGCCGGCGGCAAGCATGATGTTGGAGAAGACGATGCCAGTCATGAAATCGACCTTGTCCTTCTTCAGGAACTTGTCGGCGATCTGCTTGGCGACATCCGGGTTCTGCTGGTCGTCGGCGATGATGATCTCGGCCGGCAGGTCGCCAAGTTTGCCACCCTGTTGTTTGAGCGCCAGGTTGAAGCCGTCACGGATGTCAACGCCTAGCCCGGCACCGGGGCCGGACAGGGTCGAAACGAAACCGACCTTGATCTTGTCGGCAGCGTACGCTGAACCGGCCAACATGAGGACAGCGGCGAGGGTGGCCAGGCGAAGCGGCATCGGATTCTCCGGAAGGGTGTCGAAAACGGCAAATTGTAGCGCAGGAACAAGCAGATAACGGCGCGGTCGACGCCGATTTTCGGGTATATTCGCGTCCCATGTCGAAACCAGCCATCGTCCTCCTTTCCGGGGGCCTCGATTCCGCCACCTGCCTCGCCATGGCCCGCAGCCAGGGCTTCGACTGCTACTGCCTGTCATTCGACTACGGCCAGCGCCACAATGCCGAATTGCTGGCCGCGGCACGAATTGCCAAGGCGCTGGGCGCCGCAGGGCATCGCGTGCTGGACCTCGGCCTCGCCCAGTTCGGCGGCTCGGCACTGACCGATACCTCGATCCCGGTGCCGACGAACGGAGTTCAGCCCGGCATCCCGGTCACCTATGTGCCAGCACGCAACACGATCATGCTGTCCTTGGCGCTGGCCTGGGCCGAGGTACTCGGCAGTCTCGACATCTTCGTCGGGGTCAACGCCGTAGACTATTCCGGCTACCCGGACTGCCGACCAGAATACATCGCCGCCTTCGAGACGATGGCCAACCTGGCCACCCGGGCTGGTGTCGAGGGCCACAAACTCTCGATCCACGCACCGCTTATCGCGCTCTCCAAGGGCGAAATCATCCGCGCCGGCGCCGCCCTCGGTGTCAACTACGGCCTTACCGTTTCCTGTTATCAGGCCGATGGCGAAGGCCGCGCCTGCGGCGTCTGCGACTCCTGCCGCCTGCGCGCCGAGGGTTTCGCCGCCGCCAGCATCCCCGACCCCACCCGCTACCGCAGCTAAATCATGGATACCGCCGTTTCGACCAGCACCATTCTCTGGCTCGCCTTTGCGGTCGCCTTCGTTTTCGGCGCCATCGGCCAGAAGACCCACTTCTGCACCATGGGCGCCGTTTCCGACATCGTCAACATGGGCGACTGGAGCCGCATGCGCATGTGGCTGCTGGCCATCGGTGTCGCCATACTCGGCGCCGGCGCGCTGCATGCGGCTGGGCTGATCGACCTCGGTAAATCGATCTACCGCACGCCGACCTTCACCTGGCTATCGTACATCCTGGGCGGACTCTGCTTCGGCGTCGGCATGGTCCTCGCCTCGGGCTGCGGCTCGAAGACGCTGATCCGTATCGGTAGCGGCAATCTCAAGTCAGTGGTCGTCTTCCTCGTTCTTGGCGTCGTCGCCTACATGACCATGCGCGGCGTGTTCGGCGTGTTCCGCGTCAACGTCCTGGAGAAAGCTGCCGTCACCTTCCCTGGCGGCCAGGATATTCCGGCACTTCTGACGGCGGCCGGCATGGCCCCGCAGTCAGCCTTCCTGCTTGCGGTTCTGGGCATTGGCGGCGGTTTGACCGCGTTTTGCCTGCTCAAGCGCGATTTCTGGACCCTCGACAATCTGCTCGGCGGCCTCGGCACCGGGCTCGCGGTGGTTGCCGCCTGGTACGTCAGTGGCCATCTCGGCTACGTCGCGGAACATCCCGAAACTCTGGAAGAAGCCTTTCTGGCGACCAACAGCGGGCGCATGGAGTCGCTGACCTTCGTTGCGCCGCAAGCCTATACCCTCGAATTGCTGATGCTGTGGTCCGACACCAGCCGCAAGCTGACCTTCGCCATCGCCACGGTGCTCGGCGTCATCGCCGGTTCTTTCGCGTGGTCGCTGGTCACCCGCGGCTTTCGCTGGGAAGGCTTCGCCAGCGTCGAGGACACTGCCAGCCACCTGCTCGGTGCCACCCTGATGGGCTTCGGCGGCGTCGTCGCGATGGGCTGCACGGTCGGCCAGGGGATCACCGGCTTTTCGACACTGGCCCTCGGTTCCATCGTAACCTTCATCGCCATCGTCGCCGGTGCTGCCGCTACCCTGAAATTCCAGTACTGGCGCCTGATGCGTGATGCATAATTCCGGGATGTTCCCGCAAAAAACTTCCACTTCCACAGTCCGGGTGGCCACCGCGCTACTGCTCCTGGCCGGGCTGCTCCCCGCCGCTCATGCCGGACTCGCCATCGCCCTGAACTCCGCGGATGGTACGGTCAGCCTGATCGACACTGAAAGCTACAAGGTGATCGGCAAATCGATTGCCTGCAAGGAACCGCACCACCTGATGGCCACCCCGGACGACAAGTCGGTGATCGTGGCCTGCTCGGCATCAAACCAGCTGGTCTATTTCGACCCGCTGACCGGCAAGGAACAAAAGCGCGTGCGCAATATCTCCGACCCTTACCAGATCGGTTTTTCGCCGGACGGCAAGTGGTTCGTCGCGACCTCGCTACGCCTCGATCGGGTCGACATCTACGACGCCCGCAGCCTGACGCTCAAGGCGCGTATTCCGGCACCCCGCACACCATCGCACATCGCTTTCGACGACGCAGGCAGGTTTGCCTTCATCACCTTGCAGGACTCCAACGAGGTGATGGCAATCAACCTGCAGACACTAAAGAAAGAGTGGGTAATCCCGGTCGGCCCGACCCCGGCCGGCATCCTGATGGCGCCGGACAACCGCCACCTGATGGTCGGCATCATGGGCGAGGGCGTGGTCGAGGTGATCGACTGGCAAGCCCAGAAGACGTTGCGCAAGATACCGACCGACACCGCCGCGCACAATCTTCACCCGCGCGGCGATGGCCGCCATTATTTCGTCTCCAACCGTAGCGTTAGCGGCGGCAGCATCTCCCTGCTCGACACCAAGACCTGGACCGTGATCGAAAAGTACGACGTGCCCGGCGGCCCCGACGACATGGAAGTGCGTGCCGACGGCAAGGAGTTATGGGCGACCGCCCGTTTTGGCCGCCGCGTCCAGGTCATCGACCTGACGACCAAACAACTCAAGATTTCGATTCCGGTCGGCAGTTCGCCACATGGCGTCTTCTTTACCGGTCACGCCCCGCGCAAGTGATCACCCGCTTAGCCTCAGCAGCCCTCTGTGCAGCCAGTCTGAGCTTGGCCGGCGTGGCCGACGCGGCCTGCGAACGTACGCTTTACCTGACTTTCGACACCGGCAACATGCGCCACGCGGAGCTGATCGCGTCCACCCTCGCACGCCATGGTGCCAAGGCCACCTTCTTTGTCGCGAACGAGAAAACGGTAAACGGCGATTACGTTTTGGACGAAGCCTGGGCGCCGTACTGGAAGGCCCGCGTTGCCGAGGGCCACGCCTTCGGTAGCCACACGTGGCGTCATGGCAGCTTCCGGCGCGACGAGGGTGGGCGGATCGACTACCGCCTGGCTGACGGCAAAATCGACCGTCTCGACGAGAGCGCGCTATGCGCCGAGATCAAGCGCCCCGACACCCGCTTCCGCGAGCTGACCGGACGTAACCTCGACCCCCTGTGGCGCGCTCCAGGCGGGCGTACGACACCACTGACACTGGCCGCCGCCAATCGCTGCGGCTACCACCACGTGGGCTGGGCTGTAGCCGGCTTCCTCGGCGACGAACTGCCGTCGGATCGTTACCCGAACAAGACACTCGTCGAACAGGCCCTGCGCAAGCTGCGCGACGGTGACGTGGTCATGGCCCATCTCGGCATCTGGTCTCGCCAGGATCCATTCGCACCGGCCCTGGACCAGTTGCTGGCCAGCCTCGCCGCCCGCGGCTTCTGCTTCGCCGCACCGGCACCTGCCGACGGCAAACGTCCGCGATGATCCAGGAATTTCTCGACACCTTCGTCCTGGTTCAAGGCTGGCTGCTCGACAAGGTCGTCCAGCCTTCGTTGCTCGCCCTCGGGCTTGGCAGTCTGGTCGAGCCGGCGTTCGATGGCATCGAGTTCTTCCTGTTCGGCGTCATTCAGCTTGCCGTCGCCTATGTGCTTCTGCGTCCGCTGGAGGCCTGGCGGCCGGTCGAACACTGGCCCGACCGTCGGGCAGTGCGCGTCGATGTGCTGTACACCTTCCTCGACCGGCTCGGTATCGTCCCGCTCGCCGTCTTCGCGATCCTGAGTCCCTTTGTCTTGGGGCTCGACGGCTGGCTGCGCTTTCATGACATCATCCCGCCCCAGATCGAAGATGCCTTCCCCAGCCTCGAAATGCATCCGCTGGCCGCCTTTTTCGTCTACCTCGTCGCCATCGATTTCTTCGAATACTGGCGCCACCGGCTATCGCACACCCTGCGCTGGTGGTGGGCGCTACATGCCATCCACCACAGCCAGCGCCAGATGTCCCTGTGGACCGACAGCCGCAATCACCTGCTCGACGATCTGATCGGCGGTGCCTGGTTCGCGTTGGTCGCCTTGCTCATCGGGGTGCCGCCCGGCCACTTCATTGGCCTGCTGGTCGCCGTGCGCATCGTCGAGAACCTTTCCCACGTCAACGCTCGCATCAGCTTCGGCCGGATCGGCGAGCAGTTGCTGGTCAGCCCGCGCTACCACCGCTGGCATCACGCAATAGAGTGCCCGCCTGGCGAGCGCTTCCGCTATGGATGCAACTTCGCCATCCTGTTCCCCATCTGGGATCGTCTGTTCGGCACCCAGTACCTCGCTGCCACCTTGCCGCCAACCGGCATCACCACGCCGGAACTCGCCGACCCGGTACATGCCGACCACTTCTGGCGTCAGCAAGCCGACGGCATCACCGGGCTCGTCGGGGTAATCCGCAAGCGCAAGGCGCCAGGGTAGCTTACGCCCCGTCGTCTTCCTTCAGTTTCTCGATGATCAGCGGGAAGGCGCCCGAGCCGAGCAGCGCGACGGCGGAGACGATGAAGGCCAGGCCCGCCATCGGGTCGTCGAGAACAGGGTGGAGCAAGCCGCCGAAGCCGAGCAGGCTGAGCAAGCCGGGGATCGCACACAGGATGCCGAGCGCGGAAAGAATCAGGAACGAAGGTGGATAGTGGCGCAGCATGGTGAATTTTCCGTATCAGAGTCGGCGGCTCTGGTCGCCGTGAGAAAAGCCGATGAGGGGAGCCTCGATGCCACGACCGATGGCGATGACCTTGAACAGTTCCCCCATCTCGTGCGGAAGTAGCAACTTGTTGATGCTGCTAGTGGCACGAATGTAGTCAGGCGTATCTGCCGGCAGCGTTGCCAGCAGGTCGAGAATGCCGCAGTTCAGCAGGAATTGCCCCTGACTGGCATAGCCGAGCAAATCGAGTCCGGCGGCATCGGCAGCGGCAATTATGGCGGTGAAATCGACGTGGACCGTGACATCCTGCAAACCGGGCAAGTAGAACGGGTCGGGATGTGCATAATGACGGTAGTGACACATCAAGGTGCCGCGCCCACGTTGCTGGTGGTAGAACTCGCGACGTGGAAAACCGTAGTCGAGCAAAATCAGCGCGCCGCACTGCAGCCGATGCCCCCATTCGGCGGCCCAGGCGCGCGTAGCAAGAGCGATTTCGCTCTCGTAACCTGGGGGCAGACTGCATTGCCTGCCAATTTCCTCGGCGGCAGCCAACAATGCACCGGTTGCGCGGCGCTCGTTCCACGTGAAACCAGTTACCGGATCGAAGCTGACGCAGCGCTCGAAAATTCCGTCTTCGCGCCAGGCAACGATATGGGCCGGCATTGCATCGAGCAATTCATTGGCGATTAGCGCGCCCGAAAATTCCTCCGGTAGCCGATCGACCCAGCGCACGCGTTCCAGCAGGTGCGGCGCGGTGGCAACAAGCGTTGCTTGCTGGCGTTCGCGCAGGTCGGCCGAAAGATCGAGGATGTCGTAACGTTCGGGAAGCACCCCGAGCCGCTCCAGTTCGAGTAGCAGGTCGGCGGCGAGGCGCCCGGAGCCAGCACCAACTTCAATCACATGCGGCGCGGAAACGGCTATCACCTGCGCAACCTGGCGAGCCAGCGCGCGGCCAAAGAAAGCGGTCATCTCGGGCGCGGTGACAAAATCCCCCGCCGCCCCGAATTTTCTCGCGCCCGCGGAGTAATAGCCCAGCCCCGGCTGATAAAGCGCCATTTCCATGTAGCGGGCGAAGGAAATGCTACCGCCATCCGCTTCGATTTCGCGCTTGATCGCGGCAATCAGGGACTGGCTGTGGGCCAAGGCTTCGGGTGAAGGGGCGGGCAGGCTCATGGTGCTACGCAAAGGGGTCGATTTTATCCGTGGACACTCATTTTTGGCGGGAGATTATCAGTATCTCGGGGTAAACTTCCGGTTTTTCTGCGGTCGACCGCAGCCAGCATGCCAAAGATCGTCATGGAACCCTCCAATACCCTGCTGAAACTCAGAAAATTCCTCGAAGGCCGTACCGGCAAGGCAATCGGCGACTACAACATGATCGAGGAAGGCGACACCATCCTGGTCTGCGTCTCCGGCGGCAAAGATTCCTACACGCTGCTCAACATCCTGCTGGCACTGCAGCAGCGCGCGCCGGTCAACTTCCGCCTGATCGCCATGAATCTCGACCAAAAGCAGCCCGGCTTTCCCGCCGATGTCCTGCCGCGCTATTTCGAGTCGCTGGGTGTGGAATACCGAATCGTCGAAGCCGACACCTATTCCATCGTCAAGGACAAGATCCCCGAGGGCAAGACCACCTGTTCTCTGTGTTCGCGTCTGCGTCGGGGCATCATTTACCGGACTGCCAAGGAAATGGGCGCCAACAAGATCGCGCTTGGCCACCATCGCGACGACATGGTGCATACGCTGTTTCTCAACATGCTGTTCGGCGGCAAGTTGAAGGCCATGCCGCCCAAACTGGTGACCGACGACGGTGCGCATGTCGTCATCCGGCCGCTCGCTTATTGTCCGGAGAAGGATATCGCCCGCTTCGCGCGGGGCATGGAATTTCCCATCATTCCCTGCAATCTGTGCGGCTCGCAGGAAAACCTGCAACGCCAGAAGATTCGCGAAATGATGGAAGACTGGGACCGCCGTTATCCAGGGCGCACGGAAGCGGTGTTCACCGCCATGCAGAACATCGTGCCCTCGCATCTTGCGGACAATGCCCAGTTCGATTTTCGCGGACTGACCCTGGAAACACCGGTAGACGAGGGCGACATCGCCTTCGACGAGCCGGAAATTGCACTCAGTGGCGGCCTCCAGATTGTTCCGGCCACCTAGCAATACCATTCCTTGATCAAATTTCCGCCAGAATTCATGGGGATGTGAAAAACATCACGTCTTCCATGGTCTTTCCGGTCATATACTTTTCGCATGTTAACCAAGGCCCACCCGGAGCATTCCATGCCAAAATCGGATAGCCGCAGAGTTGCCCTGAAACTGGTTCAGCCTCTCGGAGAATGCGATAATTCGCAATCTGATACGGATATTGAAGCGATGACCGCGCAGCAACAGAGGAAGATCGTGATGTTCGCTGACGTCTCGGACAGCAAGCGTCTGTTCGAACGCCTGGGGGATACCGAAGCCGCTTATGCCGTGGAGCGCTGCATCAAGCGCATGGAGCGCTCCATTGTCGGTTATGGCGGACACGCTGCCGAGATTTCCGGCCATCGCTTGCTGGCCGTCTTCGACTCGGCGGAAAAAGCCTGCAACGCCGCGGTCGACATGCAGTCACGGGTTTCCAAGTTGCCGCCGGTTTCCGGTCTCAAGCTGGCCATCCGTATCGGGCTGCACGTTGGCGAAGTCAGCGAGGGCGAAGGAACAATTACCGGATCCGCCGTCGAGAGCGCCGGAAAAATCGCCGGCAAGGCGCGAATCGACCAAATTCTCGCCAGTACACTTCTGATTACGGAATTACCCAAGCATACGACCGTGCTTGCCCGACCCCTGCCGGATCTCGGCGATATCGAGGAAGGTGATTGCAGCTTCCAGCTTGCCGGGGTCGAATGGGTCGGCCATGACGATCTGCATCGCAAGTACGGCGCGGTGTTCGACGCCACGCCAAGTCAGTTCCTCGCCGACATAGATCGGCTTTGTGTTCGCTACCACGGGAACGCTTTCCTGCTCGACGAAAAATCGCCTCTTCTGGCGCTGGGTCGCGACCCTTCCAGCAAACTGGTGATCGCCGATCGCAAGGCATCGCGCGCCCATGGACGCATCGAGCGGCGGGGCAATACCTATTATTATGTCGATAGCAGCACCAACGGCAGCTACGTCACCGTCGGTGGCGATGGCGAGGTGTTCCTGCGGCGCCGGGAGATCGAGCTCAAGGGCAACGGCCGTATTTCATTCGGGGCATCTGCCCAGGATCCGAAAGCCGACTTCGCCGAATTCGAGCATCTTTAGACGACATTTCAAAGCAGAACGGCCGCCCGGAGGCGGCCGTTGCGGTCAACCCTTGAAAAGGGCCAAAAATCAGTTGGCCGCCTGAGCGTCGGCAACGCACTTCTTCACGAAGCTCGTCTTGGCCGCACCGGCCAGCTTCTTTTCCTTGGCCGTCGCCTCACAGGCGGCACCCGCCTGGGTGCCCTTGGCATCGGCTTCGCACTTCTTGATGAAACTGTTGCGCGCGGCACCGGCCAGCTTTTTCTGGTCGGCAGTCGCCTCGCAAGCGCTGCCCGCACCACCGGCATCGGCCGTACACTTCTTCATGAAACTGGTCTTCGCGGCGCCAGCCAGTTTTTTCTCGGCGGCCTGCGCCGCGCAATCGTCCGCGGCATAGGCGGTGGTAAAGGAAAAGGTGGCGAGCAATGCGGCAATCAAGGTCTTCATGTTTTGTCCCCGTCGTGTAGGAAAGTTGGCGAACGAACTATCTGGCATTCAGGCGTCATCGTCAAGCATCATGCGTTGCTGGCGGTCCATGAAATCCTGCATGCTGTCGATGCCACGCAGCTGCAGGATGGTGTTACGCACTGCCGCTTCGAGCAGGACGGCCAGATTGCGGCCGGCCGCCACGGGAATGACGACCTTACGCACCGGCACTCCGAGCACTTCCTGCGTCTGTGCATCGAGCGGCAGACGGGGCGCGTCGCCGCTACTGGCTGTTTTTTGCAAATGAACGATCAGCTTCAACTTCATTTTCCGGCGCGATGCCGTCTCGCCAAAGATGGTGCGGATGTTCAGCAGTCCAAGCCCGCGCACCTCCAGAAAGTCACGCAGCATGCCCGGACAGCGCCCCTCGACTGTCGCCGGGGCGATACGGCCCATTTCGACGACGTCGTCGGCAACCAGCCCATGGCCGCGGGAAATCAGTTCGAGCGCCAGCTCCGACTTGCCGACGCCTGAATCGCCGGTGATCAGGACGCCCATGCCCAATACGTCCATGAAGACACCGTGCAGGTTAACGGTATCGGCAAGGCGGGCCGAAAGGTAAATGCGCAGCAGGTCGATCACCGCCGAGCACGGCTTGGGCGAGAGAATGACCGGGGTATCGCTGGCGGTACAGGCAGAAATCAGCGAATCGGGCGGCGTCAGTCCGTCGGCGATGATGACCGCCGGCGGCTCTGCCAGCAACAGGTCTTTGAAGTGCTGCGCGAAGCGTCCCTCACCGATACGCACAGCCCAGTCGTACTCGGCCTGCCCCATGACCTGCATGCGTTCGGGGTGGACAATATTGATGTGACCGACGACATCGGCACCGTAATTGCTCGCAGCCTTGATTTCCACCCGGCGATCGATACGCTGCCCAATCACCCAGTTGAGCATCAGCTTTTCGCGATTGTCCTCGTAAAGCTGAATCAGACTGATGTGGCGGGCCACGGGAAACGTCAGTTCCGGAACAGGTCGACGACGGCAGTCGAATCGTGAGCTGCCAGCAGTGCTTCACGAAATGGCCGCTCGGAAAAACGCTGGGCGAGTTCCGACAGTATTTGCAGATGTTCCTCGGTCGCCTGCTCGGGCACCAACAGCACAAATAAAAGGTTGACCGGGCGTCCGTCCGGCGAATCGAAGGGAACGGGCGTGGCCAGGCGCAGGAAAGCGCCGGCGGCCTGTTTGAGGCCCTTGATGCGACCATGAGGGATGGCGATGCCCTGGCCAAGACCAGTGGAGCCAAGTTTCTCGCGGGCGAAAAGACTGTCGAACACGACAGAACGCGCAAGCCCGAGATGGCTTTCGAAAAGCATGCCGGCTTGCTCGAAGACACGCTTCTTGCTGCTGGCATCAAGGTCGAGGACGACTTGTGAAGCCGGCAGGAGGTTGGTCAATGGGTTCATGGGGAAGACGAAGCGTGGCCGCGGCGGGATAGCCGCGGCCGTGGGGGATTTCAGCCAGCCATATAGTTGGCGGCCTTGTCGCCGCGATGGTGGTCCTGGATCTTCTGCTTGTATTTCTGGACCTGGCGATCCAGCTTGTCGAACATCGCATCGATCGCAGCGTAGAGGTCATCGCCGGATTCTTCGACGTGCATGTCCTTGCCTGGTACGTGCACGGTCACTTCGGCCTTCTGTTTCAGCTTTTCAACGGAGAGTACGACGTTGACACCGGTAACCTTGTCGAAATGGCGCACCACGGGGTCCAGCTTGTTTTCGACGTATTCGCGTAACGCCGGCGTAACTTCG
>JAEUOH010000102.1 GCA_016790845.1 Dechloromonas sp. | reverse complement strand
TCGTATTCGTAGGCGACCAGCAGTTGCCGGGCGCGACCGGTGACGGTGACAAGATGCTCGGCGTAGCGCTGGCGCATGTCTGCGGGCAGCGCGACCAGTGCGGCCCGGTCGTAGACCGCGTCGATCCGGCCAAGCTCGCTGTCGGTCAGGTCAAAGATGTCGCCGCAGTAGATGTCGAGATCTTCGACGGCAAAGCGGGTCAGCGGCCCGGTCCGGGAAATGGCCGGCTGCAGTTCCATGTCTGCAAATAGCTGATCGACGGCGACCCGGCTCAATTCAACACCGACCACCCGATAGCCGGAATCCAGCAACCACAGGATATCGCGCGTCTTGCCGCACAGCGGCACGAAAACACGGCTCCCGGCCGGCAACGACAGTGCGCCGAAATGCTCGAGCATCAATGGATTGAAATCATCCTGATGAAAACCGATTTCACTTTTCTCCCATTTCGCGTGCCAAAAGCTTGCTTCCATCGTTTAGTCCCTCGTCAGTCGTTTAGTGGTTCGCCGGCGGGCAGCGAACTGCGTTCCTGCATGAAGCGCCCCGGCGGCATGCCGAAGGCGCGCTTGAACATGGCCGAGAAGGCCGCCGGGCTGGCGTAGCCCAGTTCCACCGCGACTTCGCCACACGGGCGGCCGCGGCCGATCAGGTCGAGCGCCCGCGCCAGGCGCAATTGCTGGCGCCAGGCGCCGAAGCTCATTTTCAGTTCGCCGGCGAACAGCCGGGCCAGCGTCCGCTCGCTGGCGCCGACGCGGGCCGCCCACTCGGCGAGCGACAGCGGGGACGCGGGATCGTCGATCAGCGCGCCGCACAGCGCCTGCAGCCGGCGGTCGGACGGCAGCGGCAGGCCCAGCGAGAGCGGCGGGGCCCGGCCGATCTCGGTGAGCAGCAGGCGGATCATCAGGTCGCGGCGCGTTTCGTCGCCCGCCTCGACCCGGCTGATCGCTTCGACCAGCGTCCGCATCAGGTCCGACACTTCGATCACCGAACAGGCGTGGAGCGGCAGCGGTGCCGCTTCGGCGGCGACATAGACGGTGCGCAACTCGACCTCGCCGAGTGCGGCAACCTCGTGCTCGATGTGCGGCGGTATCCACACCGCGCGAAAAGCCGGCGCCAGCCAGGCCATGCCGGCTGCCGCAATGCGCAGCGCGCCGCGCAGCGGAAAGGCGAGTTGCGCCCAGTCGTGGCTGTGCAGCGGCACGCGCACATCGGGCGGCAGACGGCGCTGGTTAACGGTCAGCGGTTCATCCGGCGTCGGCGCCCGGCGCGGACAGGGGTCGAAAGGCAAGTGTGTCAGCATTGCGATAATTTTTGTCTGATTATCGAATATGCGTCAATAGTCGGCCGCTTAAACTGGGCTGCCGGATAAACCACTTGCCGACCGATGACCGCCGAAGTTCTCCCCTCCCCCGCGCCCCGCGATATCGAAACCATCTCGCTGATCGGCTTCGTGCACGGTGTCTCGCACTTTTTCCATCTGCTGCTGCCGCCGCTGTTTCCGTGGCTGATGCCTGAATTCGGCCTGAGCTTCACCGGCATCGGGACGACGATGACCGTCTTCTTCATCGTTTCCGGCGTCGGCCAGGCGGCAGCCGGCTTTCTCGTCGACCGCTTCGGCGCCGTCCGCGTGCTGGCCGCCGGCATCGCCTGCTTTGCGCTGGCCGGCGTCGTGCTGCATTTCGCGACCGGTTACGCCTCGCTGATCGCTGTCGCCGCGCTCGCCGGCCTTGGCAACAGCGTTTTCCACCCGGCCGATTTCACGGTACTGAACCATCGCGTGTCGCCGCCGCGGCTGGGCCACGCCTTTTCGGTGCACGGGCTGTCCGGCAACCTCGGCTGGGCGGCGGCACCGATCTTCCTGACCAGCATCGCGACGGCCGCCGGCTGGCGCAGCGCGGCGCTCGGCGCCAGCGTCGTTGCCCTGCTTGCCCTCGGGTTGCTGCTGTGGCGCCGGGAGGCACTGGCCGATAC
>JAEUOH010000023.1 GCA_016790845.1 Dechloromonas sp. | reverse complement strand
GATGTCACGACCGTCGTCACGGAAACGCTCGGCCATGGTCAGGCCGGTCAGCGCGACGCGCAGACGGTTGCCCGGCGGCTCGTTCATCTGACCGAACACCATCGCGACCTTGTCGAGAACGTTGGAGTCCTTCATTTCGTGATAGAAGTCGTTACCTTCACGGGTACGCTCACCAACACCGGCAAACACGGACAAGCCGGAGTGCTGCTTCGCGATGTTGTTGATCAGTTCCATCATGTTGACGGTCTTGCCGACGCCGGCGCCACCGAACAGCCCGACCTTGCCGCCCTTGGCGAACGGGCAGATCAAGTCGATAACCTTGATGCCGGTTTCCAGCAGATCGACGGAGGAGGACAATTCGTCGAACTTCGGCGCCGGGGCGTGAATTTCACGCAGCTCGTTGCTGTCGATCGGACCCGCTTCATCGATCGGGCGACCGAGAACGTCCATGATACGGCCCAGGGTGCCCATACCGACCGGAATCGAGATGCCGGCGCCGGTGTTGTTCACTTTCATGCCGCGGCGCAGGCCGTCGGAAGAGCCCATGGCGATGGTGCGAACCACGCCGTCACCCAGTTGTTGCTGAACCTCGAAGGTCAGGCCGTCTTCGGCCATGCCATTGGATTCCGAGGCATCCAGCTTGAGCGCGTCGTAGACCTTCGGCATCGCATCTCGCGGGAAGTGCACATCCACAACGGCACCGATACACTGAACGATTGAACCTTGACTCATATTCAAATCCCCAAAAATTAAAAGCTTCGCGCTTGCGTCAGACGGCGGCGGCGCCGCTCACGATTTCCGAAAGTTCCTTGGTAATCGCGGCCTGACGGGCCTTGTTATAGACCAGCTTCAATTCACCGATAACGTTCTTGGCGTTATCGGAAGCAGACTTCATGGCGACCATCCGGGCGGATTGCTCGGAGGCCATATTTTCAGCCACAGCCTGATAAATCAAAGCTTCAACATAACGGATCAGCAGGTCATCGATGACGGCCTTGGCATCCGGTTCGTAAACATAGTCCCACTTGGTCTTGGCCGATCCGACAGCCTCGCCGGACAGCGGAAGCAGTTGCTCGAACACCGGTTCCTGCTTCATCGTGTTGATGAAGCGGGTATAGCCGATATACAGCGCGTCAATCTCGCCCTTCATGTAGGCGTCGAGTTGCACCTTGACCGGCCCGATGAGCTTTTCAAGATGCGGCGTATCGCCGAGCGCCGTGACGTGCGAGGTGATTTTGCCACCTGCGCGCTGCATGAATCCCAGACCCTTGTTGCCGATACAGGTTGCCTGAAACTTGATGCCCCTGGATTCCAGTTCCTTCATCTTGACCACGGCCAGACGCAGGATGTTTGAATTCAGGCCGCCGCACAAACCCTTGTCCGAAGTGACCAGAATCACGCCAACATTGGCGGGGTCACGGTTCACCAGGAACGGGTGCTTGTACTCGGTCAGAGCATGAGACAGGTTGCCTGCAACGCGCCGGATCTTCTCGCCATAGGGACGAGCAGCCCGCATCCGGTCCTGCGCCTTGCGCATTTTGGATGCGGCCACCATCTCCATGGCCTTGGTGATCTTGCGCGTGTTTTCGACGCTCTTGATCTTGTTGCGAATTTCCTTGCCGCTAGGCATGGCGTTCTCCTAGATC
>JAEUOH010000047.1 GCA_016790845.1 Dechloromonas sp. | reverse complement strand
TCACGCAACCTTCCTCGTCGTCCTGGATTTGACGACGTATTCACGTCCGCTCTGACGCCAGGTTGCGGCCTCCTCGCCCAGCGCCGCAGCCGTCCACGGATTGGCCGCGAGCCAATCGGCCGGCACTTCCAGTTGAAAACCATTCGGAACCGCAGTTGCCCGCCAGGCCGGCAACGTCCGATCATCCCGTGTCCGGTGCAACAGTACGGCAAGGCGCAAGCAGAAAATCAGCTTCCAGCCGCTGTCGACCGCAGGAAGCGCCCCCAGTTTCTCGAGTTTTCCGCGATGCCCGAGCACCAACATCGCCAGTCGCGCCTGATCTTTCTTGGAAAAACCGGGCATGTCGGCAAATGTCAAAATATAGGCACCATGCTTGTGGTACGCGTTGTGCGCGATCGTAATGCCTATCTCGTGCAGACGCGCGGCCCAGCACAGAAACTGCACATCGGCCTCAGACGGCGAACCTTCGGCAAGCTGTGTAAGCGCCGAAAGTGCCGTCGCCTCGACGCGTTCGACCTGATCGGCCTCGACCTGATAGCGCTTGCGGAAATGCGCCACCGTCGATTCACGCATGTCATGATGATGGAAGCGCCCCAACAGATCGTAAAGCACGCCAAGACGCAATGCACCGTCGGCATAGGTCATGCGCTCGATGTCCAGTTCCTCGAAAATCGCCGACATGATGGCGATACCACCTGGCAACACCGGCAGGCGGTCTCCCTTGACCCCTGGCAGGTCGAGGGCCTCCGCCGAACCCGCCTTGATCAACAGGGCACAAAGCTTGTCCAACCCGACACGGGTGATCCCGCTTTCGCCATTCGGGTTCAGGCCGTTCAATTCCAGCACGTCGGCGATGGCCCGCGCCGACCCCGACGAACCAACAGCCTCCTTCCAGCCCTGTCGCTGGTAATCATGGGCAATCAGCTCGATTTCCTTGGCTGCGGCGATTTGCGCCTCGCGCAAACGTTTCTTGTCGATCTTGCGATCGGGGAAGAAGCGTAGCGTGTAGCTGACGCAACCCATGTACAGCGATTCCATCAATTGCGGATCATGCCGTTTGCCGATGATGAATTCGGTCGAGCCTCCGCCGATGTCCACCACCAGACGTTTATGAGTCGCCAGCGGTAGCGAATGCGAAGCACCGATATAGATCAGACGCGCCTCTTCGCGGCCGGCAATGATTTCGATCGGAAAGCCCAACGCCTCTTCCGCCAACGGCAAGAATTCAGGTGCATTCTTAGCGACGCGCAGCGTGTTGGTCGCAACCACGCGCACGGCTCCACGATCCAGTCCGCGAAGACGTTCGCCGAATCGCCGCAGGGCATCCAGTGCCCGTAACTGCGCTGCATCGTCCAGGCGTTTGTCCGCTGTGAGCCCGGACGCCAGGCGCACCGGCTCCTTCATCGAGTCCAGGGTGTAAATCTGATCACCAACCACCCGCCCGACCTGCAGACGGAAACTGTTGGAGCCGAGATCGACAGCGGCGACGGTTTCGTAAATCAT
>JAEUOH010000237.1 GCA_016790845.1 Dechloromonas sp. | reverse complement strand
CGCACACCACGAAAAGCGCAATTTGGCGCTGGAAATCCCGGTCTGGGACGAAACATTGTGTACGCAATGCGGCAAGTGCGTCTTCGTCTGCCCGCACTCGGCAATCCGCGCCAAGGTTTTCGCCGCCGACCGGACGACCGGTGCACCGCCCGGCTTCAAGCACGTTCCCGCACGCAGCAAGGACTACCCGGCCGGCACCCGCATGAGCTACCAGGTGGCACCCGAGGATTGCACCGGCTGCACGCTGTGCGTCGAGGCCTGCCCGATCCGCGACAAGTCGAACATCGCGCACAAGGCGCTCAACATGGCCGCCCAGCCCCCCTTGCGCGCCGCCGAGGTCGCCAACTGGGAATTCTTCCTTACCCTGCCCGACCTCGACAGGCAGAACGCCAAGCGTACCGCCCTGCCCGGCGCCATGCTGCTGCAACCATTGTTCGAGTTCTCCGGCGCCTGCGTCGGCTGCGGCGAGACACCGTACATCCGATTGGCCACGCAATTGTTCGGCGACCGCATGCTGGTCGCCAACGCCACCGGCTGCTCGTCGATCTACGGCGGCAACCTGCCGACGACGCCCTACACGACCAATGCCGAGGGGCGCGGGCCGGCTTGGAGCAATTCGCTGTTCGAGGACAACGCCGAATTCGGCCTCGGCATGCGCCTGGCGACGGACAAGCTGGCCGATGCGGCGCGCACGCAATTGCGCGGCATGGCGCTGGAAGTCGGTGACGCGCTGGTCGAAGCGCTGCTCAATGCCGACCAGAGCAGCGAAGCCGGCATTCACGAACAACGCGAGCGGGTCGCTCAATTGCAGGCCAAACTGTCGCATCTGGCGACGCCGGCTGCCGAGCAGCTTTCGGCGGTTGCCGAGTATCTGATCCGGCGCAGCGTGTGGATTATCGGCGGCGATGGCTGGGCCTACGACATCGGTTTCGGCGGCCTCGACCATGTGCTGTCGTCGGGTGCCGACGTCAATATTCTGGTGCTCGATACCGAGGTCTACTCCAATACCGGCGGCCAGAATTCCAAGGCCACGCCGCGCGGCGCCGTCGCCAAGTTCGCCGCCGGTGGCCAGCCCAACCGCAAGAAGGATCTGGCGCGCATCGCGATGGATTACGAGAACGTCTACGTCGCCAAGGTAGCCTACGGGGCCAAGGACACGCATACGTTGAAAGCTTTCCTCGATGCCGAAAGCTACCCCGGCGTCTCGCTCATCGTCGCCTACAGTCCATGCATTGCGCATGGCGTCGACATGTCGCACAATCACCGCCAGCAGGATCTTGCGGTCAAATCCGGCCACTGGCCTCTGTTGCGTTACGACCCGCGTCTGCGCGAGCAGGGCAAGCATCCGATGTCGGTCGACAGTGCCGCGCCGAGCATTCCCTTCCGCGAATTCGCGCGCAACGAGGCGCGGTTCACGGTGCTGGAACGCCAGCATCCGGACGCCGCCGAGCGTTTCATGGCGCAGGCTGAAAGCGATGCCAAACTGCGTCATCAGGAATATCTCGAACTCGCCGAGATGGCCCTGCCGGAAGCCGAAATAGCCAAGCAGGCCGAGGAGGCCGGCGCTGCACAGGAGACACCGAATGCCTGATCTCGCAACCAACTACCTCGGCCTGACGCTGAAAAACCCGCTGGTACCGTCGTCGACCCCGCTCAGCCACAACCTCGATCCGGTGCTGCATCTGGAAGACGCCGGTGCGGCGGCCATCGTCATGCATTCGCTGTTCGAAGAGGATGTGCGCAACGACGAACTGATGATTGACCGCTTTCTGGTCAATCCCGATTCCTTCGGCGAGGCAGCCGGCCATGTGCCTTTCGGCCACGATTACCAGAGCAAGCTCGACGGCTATCTGGAGCAGATCCAGACCTTGAAATCGCGGCTGGCCATCCCGGTCGTCGCCAGCCTCAACGGCTCCTCGCTCACCGGCTGGGTCGAGCTGGGCAAGGAAATGCAGGATGCCGGCGCCGACGCGCTGGAACTCAACGCCTGGTTCATGCCGGGCGATCCCAAGGTTTCCGGCGAGGCGCTGGAAGACCACTATCTGGCCCTGCTGCGTGAGCTCAAGCAGGTGGTCAGCATCCCGGTCAGCATGAAGCTGTCGCCGTTCTTCTCGTCACTGCCGCATTTCGTGCGCAATGCCGAAGCGGCGGGCGCGGCCGGTATCTCGTTGTTCAACCGCTTTTTCCAGCCGGATATCGATCTCGACACTCTGAGCGTCGTCGACCGCGTTCACCTTTCAAACTCGGCCGACGTGCTGCTGACGATGCGCTGGATCGCCATCCTGCGCGGCCGCACCCAGCTCTCGCTGGCTGCTACCGGCGGGGTGCATACGGCCAACGATGCGCTGAAAATGTTGCTTGCCGGCGCCGATGTCGTGCACATGGCGAGTGCCTTGCTGCAGCGCGGCCCGCAGGCGCTGAAAGAGGTGTTGACCGGGATCGAGTGCTGGATGGAGGCGCGAGAATACGACTCGGTGGCGCAAATGAAAGGCTCGATGAGCCAGAAAAACCTGCCCGACCCCAGCGCCTTCGCCCGCGCCGCCTACCTCAATGCGCTGAATTCCTTCACGCCGCCGCCGGGTGTGCGCTATTAGCGAGATCAAGGCCGTAAAATGTTACGGCGTAATTAAAATATTTGCTTGTTGACGTATCGTATTTTATTCCGCTTTGCGCCAGATCAAGCTGGGCAAGCAGGGTTTTGTTATCATCGGTCGCTTAAAATGATACGCAACAGGCGGTGGTTGGCTATGCCGGATGTCAGGCCAACGATCCGATCTGTTCGAAAAGCCACTACCTGCCTGCCAAAACCATGAGCGATGCCCTGAAAAACCGTCTGGATGAATTCCGCCAACAGCGCCGGGTTCACGCTGGATCGCTGATCATCTCGGTCTTCGGCGATGCCATCCTGCCGCGTGGCGGGCGCATCTGGCTGGGCAGCCTGATCCGCCTGCTTGAACCGCTCGAACTCAACGAACGCCTGATCCGCACCTCGGTCTTCAGGCTGGCCAAGGAGGAATGGCTGCGGACCGAAACCATTGGCCGGCGTGCCGACTACGTGCTGACGCCATCTGGCCGCCGACGTTTCGAGGAAGCCTCGCGCCACATCTACGCTTCGCATGCGCCGCTGTGGGACCGCCGCTGGCGCCTGATCCTGGTCGTCGGCGACCTCGAGCCCAAGCAGCGCGAGCAGGTCCGTCAAGCCCTGTTCTGGCAGGGTTTTGGCCTGTTGGGGGCCGACTGCTTCGTGCACCCGAGTGCCGAGCTCTCCAGCGTGCTCGATGCCTTGATTGCCGAGGGGCACGCGTCCGCTCTCGGCGCGCTGCTGCCCCTGTTCGCCGCCGATTCGCGTTCGGCGCTGTCGGCGAGCGATGCCGACCTGGTCCGCCGGGCATGGGATTTGGGCGTGCTGGCCGGTGCCTACGGCCAGTTCGTCGCCACCTACCAGCCGATACTCGACGACCTCAGGCGCAGCCATCTGGCCGATGTCAGCGAGCAGGATGCCTTCCTGCTGCGCACCTTGCTGATTCACGACTATCGGCGCCTGCTACTGCGCGACCCGGAATTGCCGGAAGTGCTGCTGCCCGCCGACTGGCCGGGGCAGCAGGCGCGCATCCTGTGCAAGGAACTCTACAAGCGGCTGGAACCGCTCGCCAGCCGCCATCTGGACAAATTGCTCTGCCTCGCCGACGGTACCATTCCGACCGAGGACGTCACGCTGCCCGAGCGCTTTCCCCAGTACGACCCGTTGACGCAATAAATCTTCGCTTGGCTCCGGACCTTGCGCGGTCTGCGGGCATTCGCCAGGCGGAGCGCGCTTCAACTTGGCACATTCGCTGCTTAATCGGGTTGTATTCGATTTGGGAGAATGGCCATGGACATCGGCTTGACGGAGATATTCCTTGGAGTGACCGCAGCGTCGCTGCTTCCACCTGCGCTGATAGCCGGAGCGCAGAAGCTTTGGCGCACCAAATTTGCCAATCGGGATTGATATTGGCACCAAGTTTGTGCTGAGAGTTGAGCGGAATGTCTCGCCAACAATGGTGCCGACAGGGTGGATGAGTAACGGGTAATCAGTTGCCGCGTTTCTTCAGTTCGGTCAGCGGTATCACGTCCGGCATATGGATGCGCTTACGGTCAGCCTCGACGGCAGTCAGCGGGGCGGTTTCGACCAGCGTCGCCAGGCAGCGCCGGGTCAGATCCTGATAGGTGCGCGTGCCGTCGGCTTTCCAGGCAATTTCTTCCTCGGACAGCGGGCGGATCACCTTGGCCGGCATGCCGGCGACCAGCACGCGCGGGGGAATCTCCTGGCTGGCCTTGACGAAGGCCGAGGCGGCGACGATGCTTGCCTCGCCGATCACCGCGTTGTCCATGATCACCGCGTTCATGCCGACCAGTGCGTCGCGGCCGACCCGGCAGCCGTGCAGCACGGCACCGTGGCCGATGTGACCGTTTTCCCCGACCACGGTGTCGGTGCCCGGAAAGCCGTGCATGACGCAGGTGTCCTGCAGGTTGGCGCCTGCTTCGAGGATCAGGCGGCCGAAGTCGCCGCGCAGGCTGGCGCAGGGGCCGACGTAACAGCCGGGTCCGACGATGACGTCGCCGATCAGCACGGCGCTGGGATGGACGTAGGCGGTGGGGTCGACGACCGGGACGATACCGTCAATGGCATAAACGCGTAGCGATGACATAAGCAGATGTTTTCCTGTGATATTTTGCGCTATTATAGAACGAGTTTTGAATAACGGAATCTTGGGGCGGTCATGAGCGATGAGCTGGAAGGGAAGCACGGCGTCCAGTCGCTGGAAATCGGCATGGGCATCCTGCGCGCCATGGCCAATGGCCAGCGCTCGATGATGCTCAAGGACATCGCGGCGGCGGCCGACATGCCTGCCTCCAAGGCTCATCGCTACCTGGTCAGCCTGATCCGCGCCGGCCTGGTCGATCAGGACCCGCTGACCTCGCGCTACGACCTCGGCAGCTTCGCGCTCAATCTCGGCCTCGTTGCGCTCGACCGGCTGGATCGTGTCCGCCTCGGCCTGAACGCGATCACCGAAATGCGCGACGAAATCAACCAGACGACGGCGCTTGCAGTCTGGGGCGACCGCGGGCCGGTCGTCGTGCGCTGGGAGCGGCCGCGCCGGCCGATCACTGTCAATGTCATTACCGGCGCTGCCCTCGACCTGCTGACGACGGCTGCTGGCCGCGTCTTCGCGGCCTGGATGCCGAAAAAGATCGTTGGCCCGATGATCGCCGAGGAGCTGAAAGGCGCCATGCTGCCGCCGACGCTGAAGAGTCGGGCTGCTGTCGAGGCGCTGCTGGAGGAAATTCGCGCCCGGGGTTACGCGGCGACCAACGGCCAGCACAAGGTGGCCGGCGTCGAGGCCGCGGCCGCGCCGGTCTTCAATTTCAAGAACGAGATCACGATGGCGGTGCTGGTCGTCGGCGTTCAGGGCATGCTCGACACCGGGCCCGAAAGCGAGGCGATCAAATGCCTCAAACGCCATGCGGAGGAATTGTCGCTGCGCCTTGGTGCGCACGGGGAGCCGAAGGCGCAAGCCTGACCTAACCGCCGCTCAGCGCCTGGACGATGAGCAGTTCGCCGTCGTCGCTGACGGGCGCCGCGAGGTCGAACACCTGCGCCTGGCGGTAGAACAGGCGGATATGGCGGCGGATGCCGCCCTGCTCGTCGATCATGCGGAAGCGGATGCCGGGAAACCGGCGGTCGAGATCGACGAGCACTTCCCAGACCGTTGCCCCGCTGGCTTCGACCCAGGGGCGGCCGCTGTAGGAGTGCAGGGCGCTGGGGATCAGGACGCGCATTTTCTCCACCCGCTCACCGCGGATAGGCAACCTCGACGGCGTAGATTTCCGGCAGGTGGCGGGCCAGGCATTCCCACTGCCGGCCCTCGTCGCGGCTCTGCCACAGTTCGCCGCTGGTGGTGCCGAAATAGAGGCCGACGCTGGCCTCGCGGTCGGCCGTCATCGCCTGCCGTTTGACTGTCCACCAGGCCTGCTCCGCCGGCAGCCCGGCATCCTGTCGTTGCCAGCTGGCGCCGCCGTCGCGCGTGACATGGACCGCCGGCTGCCCGCCCGGGCTGATGCGCGGCCAGACGTCGGAGCCATCCATCGGAAAGACCCAGGCCGTTTGGTCGTTGCGCGGGTGCAGCACCAGCGGGAAACCGATGTCGCCGACCTCGCGCGGCATGTTGCGGCCGATGCGTTCCCAGCGCCGGCCCGGCCGGTCGAGGCGGTAGATGCCGCAATGATTCTGCTGGTAGAGGCGGTCCGGGTTGCCGGGGCAAAGACGGACGCAGTGCGGGTCATGGAAGCTGACGTCGGCGGGATCGAAGCCCTCGACCACTTCCATGCCGTCGACGAGCGGCGCGAAGCTGCGCCCGCCGTCGGTCGATTCGTGTACGCCGCCGCCCGACATCGCGAAGTAGAGGTGCCACGGATCGCGCGGATCGACGATGATCGAATGCAGCTTCGGGCCGTCCGGCGTGCCGTCCTGCACGGTGCCGAACCACTGGCGGTACTGCGGATCGTCATTGATGCAGGAGAACGGCGACCAGCTGTTGCCGCCGTCTTCCGAGCGGAACAGGCCCTGCGGCGAGGTGCCGGCGTACCAGACGCCCGGCTCGCCGGCGGGGCCGGGCGTCAGCCAGAAGGTGTGGTCGACGGCGCGCGCCGCGAGGCCGTTGGCAGCCGGGCCGAAAGCTGGCGGTTTGGCGGCTTCCTGCCAGGTTCGACCGAGGTCGGTCGAACGGAATAGGGTTGGCCCGAGGTGGCCGGTTTTCGCGGCGGCGAGCAGGGTGCGCCCGTCGCGGGGATCGAGGACCAGATGATTGATGATGTGGCCGAGAAAATGCGGGCCGTCGACCCGCCACGACCGCCGCGCCGTGTCGCCGTGGTAAAGCCAGGCCCCCTTGCGGGTGGCGACCAGCAGCACCGGCTGGCCTGGTTGCGCATCCTGTTTGCTCATGGTTCGCTCCTTGTTGCTCGGGTGACCACAGGCGAACGACTTTACGCCTTTGCGCGGGCTCAGACCAGCCAGGCCGGGGGCCGCTTGTCGAGGAAGGCGGCAATGCCGTCCTTCGCCTCGTCGGTCGCGCGCTGGCGGGCGATGCGGCGGGCGGTTTCCTCGCTGATGATTTCGTCGATTTTCTGACCGTCGACCGCAGCAATCAGCTCCTTGGCCGCCTTCTGGGCGAGCGGGCCGCCGGCCACCAGGGCGTCAACCAGTTTGCCGACGCAGGCGTCAAGCTCCTCGAGCGGCACGACGTCGCCGACCAGGCCGATGGTCAGCGCGCGCTCGGCGGCGATGCGCTCGGCGCTCTGGAAGTAGCGCAGGGCGTGGCGCGGGCCAATGGCGCGCAGCACGTAAGGGCTGATCGCCGACGGGATGATACCGAAGCGGACTTCCGAGGTCGAAAACACGGCGTCGCTCGCCGCCACCGCCATGTCGCAGGCGGCGGTCAGGCCGGTGCCGCCGCCGAGCGCGGCGCCCTGCACGCGGGCGATGGTCGGCTTGGACATCTGCGACAGCGTGCGGAGCATGCCGGCGAACTTGCGGGCGTCGTCGAGGTTCTGCGTTTCGGTGAATTGCGCGGCGCGCTTCATCCAGTTGAGGTCGGCGCCGGCCGAGAAATGCTTGCCGCGGCCGCCGAGGACGACGACGCGCACTGTCGGGTCGCCATCGAGTTCCCTGCAGGCGGCGGCCAGCTCGGCGATCAGCTGTTCGTCGAAGGCGTTGAAGACGGCCGGGCGGTTCATCCAGATGGTGGCGACCTTGCCGTCGCGTTCGATTTCCAGGGTTTCGTACATGGCTTGCCTCAGCGGTTCTTGAACGTCGCCTTACGCTTCTCGGCGAAGGCGGCCATGCCTTCCTTCTGGTCCTCCAGCGCGAAGGCGGCATGGAAGGCGCGGCGCTCGAACAGCAAGCCTTCATTGAGCGACGATTCGAAGGCGCGATTGACCGATTCCTTGATCATCATCACCACCGGCAGCGAGAATCCGGCGATCACCGCCGCCGCCTTCAGGGTCTCTTCCAGCAATTGGTCGGCTGGAATGACGCGGGCGATCAGTCCGGCTTTCTCCGCTTCCGCCGCATCCATCATGCGGGCCGTCAGGCACATGTCCATTGCCTTGGCCTTGCCCACCGCACGCGGCAGACGCTGCGTGCCGCCGGCACCGGGCAGGATGCCGATCCTGACTTCCGGCTGGCCGAACTTGGCGGTATCGGCAGCGAAGATCATGTCGCACATCATCGCCATCTCGCAGCCGCCACCCAGTGCGAAGCCGGCGACCGCGGCGATCACCGGCTTCCTGGCCGTCTTGATGCGCTCCCAGTTGCGGGTGATGAAGTCGGTCTTGTAGGCATGCATGTAATCGAAATCCTTCATGAAGCCGATGTCGGCGCCGGCGGCGAAGGCTTTCTCATTGCCGGTGATGAC
>JAEUOH010000233.1 GCA_016790845.1 Dechloromonas sp. | reverse complement strand
GCGCGGCAGCCTGCGTGTACGCGCCAAGTGGAAAATCGAAAACCTGGCGCGCGGCCAGTGGAAATTGGTCATCACGGAACTGCCGCCGGGCGTGTCGACGGCCACGGTGATGTCGGAAATCGAGGCCTGCTCCAACCCGGTGGCCAAGGAAAAGGCCGGCAAGAAGGTGTTCACGGCGGAACAGCTCAACCTGAAAGCCGCCTTCCTGTCGGCGATTTCGGAAAGCGGCGTGCGCGACGAATCGGGCAAGGAACACGCCATCCGCCTGGTCATCGAGCCGGCCTCGTCGCGCCAGGGCCAGGACGATCTGATCCGCCTGCTGCTCGCCCACACCAGCCTGGAAACCAATGCCTCGATCAACCTGACGGTGCTCGGCGTCAGCGGCACGCCGCGCCAGGCCTCGCTTTACAGCATGATTGCCGAATGGTGCCGTTTTCGCCTGTCGACCGTGGAAAGGCGCACGCGCCACCGGCTAAGCGCCGCCGAAAAGCGCATTCACATCCTCGAAGGTCGGCAGGCGATCCTGCTCGACATCGACAAGGTCATCAAGGTCATTCGCGAATCGGACGACCCCAAGGCCGACCTGATCAAGCATTTCAAGCTGACCGAGATCCAGGCCGAGGATATCCTTGAAATCCGCCTGCGCCAGTTGGCGCGGCTGGAAGGCATCAAGATCGGCGAGGAACTGGCGAAGTTGCGCGAAGAGGCGGCCGGGCTGAACAAGCTGCTCGATTCCGAAGAAGCGCTGCGCGCCTGTGTCGCCGCCGAAATCGAGGCCGATGCGAAAAAATACGGCGACGACCGCCGCACCTTCATCGAAGCCGCCGACAAGGTGACGATGTCGGATGCCAAGAACGTTTCGATCCCCGACGAACCGACCACGCTGATCGTCTCGAAACACGGCTGGCTGCGCTCGCGTAGCGGCCATAACATCGATCCGGCGACGCTCACCTTCCGTTCCGGCGACAGCCTGCTGGCTTGCCTGCCGTGCCGCACGGTGGATAGCCTGATCCTGCTCGACACCAAGGGCCGCGCTTATTCGATCCCTGCCTCCGATATTCCCGGTGGCAAGGGCGATGGCGTTCCGGCGACTTCGCTGGCTGATTTTGTCGGCGGCGGCAAGATGGTGCTGGCCCAGGCGATCAAGAACGACGCGCTGTATCTGGTCGCGGCCAGCGGTGGCTACGGTTTCCGCTGTAAGGGCGAAGATCTGCTGTCACGCGGCAAGGCGGGCAAAGCCTTCATGACGCTGCCGGAAGACGAAATACCGGTCGTTTTCGCGCCCGCCCCGCAAGGCGAAATAGCCTGCGTGACCAAGGATGGCCGAGCGCTGGTCTTCGCTAGCGAGGAAATCCGCCTGCTACCCAAGGGGCGCGGCCTCAAGCTGATCGACGCGGCGCCGGGCAAGACGGCGCTGGAGGACATCGTCCCGGTAATCGACGGCGTCGCCGGCAAGCTCAAGGGCGAACGCCTGGAAATCTGCCGCGGCAACCGCGGCGGCAAGGGCAAGCCGATGAAGGCGCCGCGCAAGTAAAGCTGGCATTCAGGACGCCGGCTCGGGGTAACCCCGGGCCAGCGCTCTTTCAAACTACAGCTGTCGAATCAGGCAACTTTGTCCGTTGCATGCATCGCTTCGACTTCTTCATGCTCCCATTCCTTGATCGCGTCCGAAACCAGGCGGGCTTTTTCATGGGCGGTCGGGGCGTGGTGATGCTCTTCCTCGAACACCTCAAGGGCGTCGTGAATGGCTTCGGCCTTCGAGTGGGTGTGCGTATGTGGCATGATACTCAACCTTTACTTGAATAAAAATAAAAAAGCCCTTGATCGCCAAGGGCTTTTTTCATGAGACGCGATGTTGCTGCGGCTCACACCGCCAAGCGTTTAAGCTTAGGCGGCCTTCTTGGCGACTGCCTTCGGGGCCGGCACGTTGGCGGCCTTCAGGGTAGCGGCGGTAGCGGCGGAAACGCTGGCTTCGGCAACTTCAGCAGCCTGCTTGGCAGCCTTGTTCAGACCTTCGTAGGCTTCGTTGGCGGTCTTGATGGCGGTCTTGACGGCGGCGACAGCGGCTTCGGAACCAGCCGGAGCAGAGGCCAGAGCCTTTTCAACCAGGCCGGAAACGTTGGCGTTGGCGGTGGCGACTTCGGCTTCGACCTTCTTGGCCAGCTTGTCCTTGGTTTCGGCGGTGATCGCGAAAACGCTGCGCGAGTAGTCGAGACCCTTTTCGATAGCCGGTGCGGCCATTTCCTTCTGCAGGTTCACGAAGGACTGGATGTCCTTGGTACCGAGCAGAGCGGTGACATTGGCGAAGGAAGCCTCGAGCAGCGAACGGCTGGCGTTCAGGTTGAGGGCGGCAAGGCGCTCGATGCTGTCGAAAGCGGTGTTGGCAAAGAAGGAAACGGAATCGATGCCGGCTTTGGCAAACTCTTGGGGCTTGGTGGTCATGGTGAAGTTCTCCTTGAAGGTCATGCTTGAATGAATGGTCTGCTGCTTGCTG
>JAEUOH010000216.1 GCA_016790845.1 Dechloromonas sp. | reverse complement strand
TTCCGCGCCGACTGGATCCGCTGGCTGGGCAAGCGCGGGATGTGGGCCGAAATCGAAGTCGAATATCCGAAAATGCTCGCCCCGGAGCCGGATGTCACCTGCTACTACCAGCAAGCCCGGCTGGCGGCCGGTGACCAGGCGATACTAGATGATGCGCAAAAGCAGTGGCTGACCCAGCTGGAGCCCCCGGAAGCCTGCCGGGCTGTGCTCGAGGCGCTGATCCGTGCCAACCGGGTGTCGGCCGACGATGTCTGGGCGCGTGCGCGCCGGCAATTCGAGGCCAATCGCACCGGCCCCGCGAAGGCCACGCTGGCGGCGCTGCCGATCAGCCAGACCCCCGACAGCAAGGCGCTCGACCTCGTCATTTCCAGCCCGATGGCTTACCTCGCGAAGCAGTCGGGCAACTGGTATGCCACGCGCGCGGGGCGCGAACTGGCGGCGCTGGCGATCCAGCGTATCGCCGCCAACGATCCGCGTGCCGCCGCGAGCGAACTCGAGAAATTGCAGGGCCGTATGCAGGCTGCCGAGCGCGAATGGGCGTGGAGCCAGATTGCGCTGCAGGGTGCGAGAAAGCATTATTCCGAAGCGCTCGCCTGGTTTGCCCTGGCCGGCGCGACGCCACTGTCCGACGAGGGTTATCAGTGGAAGGTGCGTGCCGCCCTGCGCGCCCGCGACTGGAGTGTGGTGCTGGCAACGATCAGCGAGATGCCGCCGGCGCTCGCTGCGCAACCCGAATGGATCTACTGGCTGGGACGCGCCTACAAGGCCGGCGGCCTGACCAGCGAGGCCGATGCCTTGTTCGAGAAGATCGCCGGTCAAGCCAGTTTTTACGGCAATCTGGCGGACGAGGAACTCGGACGCAAGATCGTCGTGCCCCCGAAGGCCAAGGCGCCGACCGCCGAAGAACAAAAGGCGGCACGCGACAACCCGGGTATCCGCCGGGCGATGGCCTTTTTCCGACTCGACATGCGTACCGAGGCGGTCAGGGAATGGAACTGGGCGCTGCGCGGCATGGACGACCGCGAGCTGCTGGCCGCCGCCGACCTGGCGAAGCGCAACCAGATCTGGGACCGCGCCATCAACACCGCCGATCGGACGAAGGCCGAGCACGATTTCACGGTGCGCTTCCTGGCGCCCTATGGTGACCAGGTACGCCCGGCAGCGCAGAATCAGGCGCTCGACGATGCCTGGGTCTATGGCCTGATGCGTCAGGAAAGCCGCTTCATCACCGGCGCCAAGTCGAATGTCGGTGCTTCCGGCCTGATGCAGCTGATGCCGGCGACCGCCAAGTGGGTGGCCAAGAAGATTGGCCTCAAGGATTACAACCACGGCCGCGTTACCGATACCGACATGAACGTGCTGCTCGGCACAAGCTATATGCGCTTGGTCATGGACAGCCTGGACAACCATCCGGTGTTGACCTCTGCCGCCTACAACGCCGGCCCGGGCCGGGCCAGGAAATGGCGCGCCGACCAACCGCTGGAAGGTGCCATCTATGCCGAGACCATCCCATTCAACGAAACGCGCGATTACGTCAAGAAGGTGATGAGCAACTCGGTCTACTACTCGACACTGTTCACCGGCCGGCCGGATTCTCTCAAGGCGCGACTTGGCGTCGTCGGTGCGCGCACCGCGGATGCCCCCAAGGATGCAGATCTGCCATAAAAGTCAATGGTTTAGAAAGTAATAGTCAGGAAAGCCGATGTTATCCAACGCCACGAAGGAATCCCTCCAGACGCCGGACGATGCGTGGGAAATTCTGCGCGACTGCCGCGCCTGGTTTCTGAAACAGGCTGTTCAACTGCTCCGCGAAGCGGAGCCGGTTCCCGACGATGCTGTGGCGGCTTTTGCCCAGGCGCTCGGCGCCTATTTCGACGAAAAGACGACTGCGGAAAGACGCACCTCGTTTGACCAACTGGGCGACCTGACGGCGTCCAAGATTTCGCTGCTCGGCGAGAGCGACCTCGAACTGGACATCCGTCTCGGTCAATTTTCGGCGTTGCTGACCGAGAGCAACGGCAAGGCGCTGTGGCGCGTCTATCTGCGCTTCGTCACCTTGCTTGGACGTCCCGACCTCTCGCCGACCGACAACCCGGTGGGTCCGAAAGCGATCGCCAAGGGGCTGGCCGCCCTGACTGCCGTGCTGGCCGAGAATCCGGACACTGCCAGACAGCGTCTTGATCGCCTGGAGGATGTGTTTGCCGAATTCCTGCCCGCCTTGTATGCCGGATTCAACGATTTCCTGATTGCGCGCAAGGTGTCGGCGGCGCAGCCGACCATCGTCACGGCATCCGATATTGCCTCCGCAGCGCAAGCTGGTGGTGTGACGGGTGCCCTGGCCATGGACCCGGCTGCCGCGTTGCAACATAGTCTGATCGGGCAAGGCCAGCCGGGCGGTGGCAATGCCGTGTCCATGGGGGCCGGAGTGGCTGCCTCGTTGCTGACCCAGGCGATGTTCGGCCGCCTGCTGGCGCGCCTCGACGATCTCGAACGCGCGGCCCCGGCTGTGACCGGTGGCGTGGAAACTACCATGACGCGCCCGCTCGATTCAATCCAGCTGGGCCTCCCGGCCGGGGCGCCCGAGGCAGCGGCGATCGATGCGCTGGCAATGATCTTCGAAGCTATTTTCGCGTCACCTACCCTGCCCGATCCGATCAAGACCGCACTTTCCAGCTTGCAGATTCCGACCTTGCGTGCCGTGATGCTCGACCGGAATTTCTTCACCGCCGATGCCCACCCCGCGCGCCAATTGCTCGACAAGATGGCACGGGCGGCGGTCGGGCTGCCCGTCGACGTCACCTCGAAACATCCCCTGTGCACCGTCATCCAGCAAATCGCGTCACGCGTCCGCGCCGAATTCATCAATGACACGCAGGTGCTGTCGCACTACGTCGGCGAACTTGACAAGCTGATCGCCCGTCGTGACAACGCCGCCGGCCAGTCTGCGGCTGGCTATCGGCCGTTGGTTCAGCGCCTGGAGCAAGGTGACCAGGCGGAACAGGCGAGCCGACGTGTGATCGATACCTTCTGCCTGCGCGTCGACGTGCCGCCGGCCATCTCGCGTTTTTTGCGCGACCACTGGCAACGTCTGCTGCGCCAGGTCTGGCTCGAGTCAGGCGAAGAAAGCGCTGCCTGGCAGGATAACAAGGGGGTCGTCGATCAACTGCTGTGGAGCGTCCAGCCCAAGGTCGATATTGAAGAGCGCAAGCAGCTGGCTCGTGAGTTGCCGCAGATGTTGAAAACCATCACCGCCGGCATGCAGCATGTGTCCGTTCCCGATGCGGCGCGCGCCGAGTTTCTCGACGCCTGCTTCGCATTGCAGACAGCGGCGATGCGCGGCGCGCACAGTGAGTCACCGGCTGCCGCTACGAACCCGTCAGTACTTGCCGCAACGCGACCGACACCTGCCAGCGCCCCGGCGCTCAGCGAGTTGCGTAGCGGTGTTCAGCGGCTGCGTATCTACGATGTGGCGGGCGCGTGGAATGGCGGCCGGCAGCGCCAGTCAGCGCTTGGCATCGGTGACTGGCTGAGTTTCCGCCTGGCGGACGAGCCGCCGGTTTGTGGCCGCATCTGCCATGTCGCCAAGGGGTCGGGCAAGCTGCTGCTGGCGAATCCGGACTGGGATTTTGCCGTGCTGCTGCATCCGGCGATTGCCGAAGGCCAACTCAGGGATGGCCGGGCCAGCATCAGTTCCGGTGTCTCGCTGTTCAACGCCGCCGCCGAGCAGGCGTTGCGGCGTACGCCCCAGGCCGCCGAAGTACGCCAAAGCTGAACGATTTGCCTTAAAATCACGCTTTTAGAACAGTTTTCCGGGGTTCCACATGGACATCAAGAAGGTCTTGCTGCTGGGGGGTAGCGGTTTCGTCGGTACCTACATCGCCAATCGGTTGTCGCAACGTGGCGTGGAAGTCACCATCCCGACGCGCCGTCGCGAGCGCACCAAGGCGCTGATCATCCAGCCCAATGTCGAGATGCCGGAAGTCAACATCAACTCGGAAGAAGTGCTGGTCGAGCTGATGCGGGGCAAGGACGTAGTGATCAACCTGGTCGGTATCCTGCACAGCCGCGATGTCGTGCTGCCATACAGCAAGGATTTTGCCGAAGCTCACGTCGAACTGCCGAAGAAGATCGTTGCCGCCTGCAAGAAGGCCGGCGTGCGTCGCCTGCTGCATATGAGCGCGCTGGGTGCCGATCCCAAGGGGCCCTCCGAGTATCTGTGTTCGAAGGGCGACGGTGAGGCGATCGTGATGGGCGCCAAGGGCGACCTTGACGTGACCGTCTTCCGTCCGTCGGTGATGTTCGGTCTCGGCGATTCCTTCCTCTCGATGTTTGCCGGCGTGCTGAGGAAACTGCCGTTCTTCCCGCTCGGTTTCGGACAGGCGCGTTTTCAGCCCGTCTGGGTCGCCGATGTGGCCGATGCCTTCGTCGATAGCCTGGGCAACCCGGCAACTTTCGGCCAGGCCTACGACCTCGTTGGCCCGAAGGTCTATACGCTGCGTGAGCTAGTCGATTACACGGCTGAACTGGTTGGCAGCACGGCTCGGGTGATTCCGCTCTCCGAGGGGTGGGCCTATCTGCAGGCTGGCCTGATGTGGCTGTCGCCGAAGCCGATGATGTCGCCGGACAACCTGCGCTCCATGCAGGTCGACAGCGTTTGCGACGGCAAGTGCAACCTGCCAGCCGACTGGCGGCCGACCGCGCTAGAATCGATTGCACCGACGTATATCGCGCGCAATACGCCCAAGGGCAAGCTGGACCGTTTTCGCTACCGGGCCGGAAGGTAAGCCCTGCCGCCGCCGATGGATATCTACATCGTTGGCGGCGCGGTGCGCGACGAATTGCTTGGGCGGCCGGTTGTCGACCGCGATTACGTGGTTGTCGGCGCCAGCCCGCAAGCCATGCTCGATCAGGGCTTCCGTCCGGTCGGCAAGGATTTTCCGGTCTTCCTCCATCCCGAGACCCATGCCGAATACGCGCTCGCCCGCACCGAGCGCAAGACCGGGCATGGCTATCACGGCTTCGCCTTTCACGCCGCGCCAGACGTTACGCTCGAACAGGATCTCGCGCGGCGTGATCTGACGATCAACGCGATGGCGCGGGCCGCCGACGGCACGCTGATCGACCCCTTCTGCGGTCGACGCGATCTGGAGGGCAAAATCCTGCGTCACGTCGGCCCGGCCTTCGCCGAAGACCCGGTGCGTATTTTGCGCATTGCCCGCTTCGCCGCGCGCTTTGCCGATTTTTCGGTGGCCCCCGAAACCCTCGATCTGATGCGCGGCATGGTCGCTGCCGGCGAGGTCGATCATCTGGTTGCCGAGCGCGTCTGGCAGGAACTGGCCAAGGGCCTGATGGAAACCTCGCCGTCA
>JAEUOH010000203.1 GCA_016790845.1 Dechloromonas sp. | reverse complement strand
GACAGCGGCACGACCAGCATCAGGCGTTTCATCGCGCGCTCCTGGTTCTCGAATTCGCCGGACCAGGTGATCGAATAGCCTTGCGGCAGCTTGATGTCTTTTGCATGCGCCTGCATGTCGGCGACGACGCTGCCCATGTCGCGGTCGCGGATGAAGACGCCGATGGCAACCACGCGCTGGCCCGATTCGCGGGCAATGTTCATGGCGCCGCTGCCGACCTTGAAATCGACCAGGCCGGCGAGCGGCACCTGGGCGCCGGATGGCGTGGGAACCAGCACCTCGCGCAGGCGGTCGAGCGAGCGTTCTTCGCCCTTCAGCTTGACCACCACGCTGAAATGGCGCTCGCCTTCCCACAGTTCGGTCGCCGCCTTGCCGGCCAGCGCCGTTTCGATGACCTCCTGGATGTCGGCCACGTTGAGTCCGTAGCGCGCGGCGGCGGCGCGGTCGATTTCAAGTCGATATTGCGGCAGGTCGCCGTCGCGGTCGATGAAGGCGCGTGATACGCCGGGCACGCTGCCGATGCGGTCGAGCAACTGGTGGCCGGTTTCGCGCAGCGTCTTCACGTCATCGCCGAATATCTTGATGACTATCTGGCCGTCGATCTGCGAAATCGATTCGAGGATCTGGTCGCGCACCGGCTGGCTGAAAGTCGGCTCGATACCCGGCATATCGTTGACCTTGTCTTCCATCTCGCGCACCAGCTTGTCCTTGGTCATGCCTGGGCGCCAGTGCAATTCGGGTTTCAGGTCGACCAGCAATTCGGTCATGTTGATGTTCTTCGGGTCGGTACCGTCTTCCGGCCGGCCGGCCTTGGAGACCACGGCATTGACTTCCGGAAAGCTGGCGAGGATGCCGCGCAGCTTGCGCAGGTCGCTTTTGGCTTCATCGACCGAGACCGAGGTGGGCAGCGTGATATTGACCCAGATCGAGCCTTCGTTAAGCTCGGGAAGGAATTCGGTGCCCAACTGTGGAACGAGGGCGGCGGTAATCGCCAGCGCGGCCAGCGCGAAACCCAGCACCTTGCGGGCATGCGCCAGTGCCCATTTGAGCGCCGGCTCGTAGCGGTTCATGAACCAGTGCATGAGCTTGGTTTCCTCATGCGGTACATGGTTGCGGAAGGCGATCTTGCTGAGGAAGGGAACTAGCGTGAAGGAAAGCACCAGCGAGGTGATCAGCGCGGCGACCACCGAGTAGGCCATGGGCGAGAAGATCTTGCCTTCGTGGCGCTGCATCGTGAAGATCGGCAGGTGGGCGACGATGATGATGATGATCGAGAAGACGGTCGGGCGGCCGATTTCCATCACCGCTTCGTGAATCGTCCGGGTGTGCGGCCGGTGGTCATTGGCCTTCTGCGCTTCACCGAGGCGCCGGAAAATGTTTTCGATGACGATCACCGCGCCGTCGACGATGATGCCAAAATCCATGGCGCCGAGTGATAGCAGGTTGGCCGGTATGCCGACAAGCGAAAGGCCGATGAAGGTGCCCAGCAGGGCCAGCGGAATGATCGAGGCGACGATGGCCGCAGCGCGCAGGTCGGCGAGGAACAGGTAGAGCACCAGCGTGACGAGCAGGGCGCCTTCGAGCAGGTTCATGAAAACCGTCTTCAGGGTCTTGCTGATCAGCCAGGAACGGTCATAGTAGGGGATGATCCGCACGCCTGCCGGCAATACCGAGTTGTTCAGGCTGTCTACCTTGGCCTTCAGCGCATCGAGCACCATGGAAGGATTTTCATCTTTGCGCAGCAGGACGATGCCGGAAATGATGTCCTCCTGGTTGCCGCTGGCGTCGGTATAGCCGACCATACCCTGGGCCGGTACGCGGGATTCGATGACTTCGGCAATATCGCGTACCAGAATCGGCGTTCCTTTGTTTTCGGCCACCACGACGTTGCCGATATCGGCCGATGTCTGTAGCAAACCGAGCGAGCGGATCAGGAACTGCTGGCGACCCTGGGCGACCGAGCCGCCGCCGGCATTGGCATTGGCGCGCTGCAGCGCGTTGAAGAGCTGACCGATGGTCAGGTTGTGGTCGCGCAGTCTGGCGAGGTCGGGCTGGACTTCATATTGCCGGATCGGCCCGCCGAGAGAAACGACATCGGCGATGCCGGGTACCTGCTTGAGCTGGCGGGCAATCGTCCAGTCCTGAATGGCACGGATTTCAGTTGGCTTGAGGCCGGGCGCTTCGACACGGTAGCGGAAAATTTCGCCGGTGGCGGTGGCAGGTGGGGCGAGTTCCGGCTCGACGCCGGGTGGCAGGTCGAGGCCACGCAAACGCTCTTCGACCAGTTGGCGGGCCATGAACAGGCTCGGCTTCTCGTCGAAAGTGACGACGATGAACGAGAGCCCGAACTGGGTGTGCGAGAACATTCGGATCGAATTCGGCACGCCGGCCAGCGCGATTTCGAGCGGTATGGTGACCTGCTTTTCGACCTCTTCCGGGGCGCGGCCGGGAAAGAGGGTGATGACCGTGACCTGGGTGTCGGTCACATCGGGAAAGGCTTCGATCGGCAGGGTGCGGAAGGCGGAAACGCCGATGCCGATGAATAGGACGAGACCAAGCAGGATGAACAGCGGTTCATGGAGCGCGAAATGGACGATGCGCTTCATCATTTGGCGGCTTGCTTCGTCTGGCCGGGAAGCGTCTTGAAGAATTTGATCAGGTGCAGGTTGCCTTCGATGACGACCTTCTCGCCTTCCTTGACGCCGCTGAGAATTTCGATCAGGCCGCCGCGTTCAGGGCCGGCCTGAACCGCACGCAGGATATAGCGGCCGGTTGCTTCCTCGACAAATACATAACGCTGTTCGCCAACCAGGAAAACCGCCGCGGATGGGACCAGCAACGCTTGCGTCGGCGGCAATTCGATCAGGGCTGTGGCGAACATGCCACCCTTCAGGCGGCGATCCGGGTTCGGCACCTCGCCTCGAACCCGGATGGTACGCGTAGTCGGGTCGACGAAATCGCCGACATGCCTGATCACGCCGGCAAAGCGCTCGTTCGGGTACTGTTTGACCTGCAGGCTGAATTTCTCGCCCGCCTTGAGCGCCGCCAGATCGGCTTCGCTGGCATCGATTCGCAGCCACAGGCTGGTCGGGTCGGTGACGACGAACAGCGGGTCGCTGGTTTGCTCCGGGCGGAACTCCAGCCCCGGATTCAGATTGCGCTCGACCACGACGCCCCCTAACGGGCTGCGCAGCGTGTAGCTGCCGTCGCTGGCGCCGCCCAGACCGCCCAGGCGCCGGCTGGCACGATCCGCCTCGGCCTGGGCACGCGCAGCTTCGGCCTGTGCCTGCTGCCAGTCCTTGTCGGCGACGATACCGGCCGCGTGCAGCTCGCGCTGGCGCTCGAGCCCTTGCTTGGCGACTTGCTGGTCGGCCTGGGCTTTACGCGCGTCGGCCTGGGCCTGGCCAAAATCGGGTGAACTGAGGGTGGCGAGTATCTGGCCAGCCTTGACCTCGCTGCCGATTTCGACGGTGATCTTCTGCACCCTGCCGCCGACCTGCGGGACGATGCGCACTGTGCGGTCTTCGTCCCATACCAGCCGCCCTGGCAGACGCAGCGTCGACCCCTGATCCTTTTCCACGATGGCGGTTTTCAGGAAATCGGCTTTGTCGGGTTCGCTGAGTATGGCGCGGTCGCCCTCGGTCTGGACGGCTGCCGTTTTTGCAGGCTCCGGATCTTTGCCACAGGCGGCCAGGGCAAGCATCACGGCAATACTGATCAGGTGTCGCTTCATTTGGTTTTCCCGTAGTCGGCCTGCAGGCGCCAGGCTGCGAGGGCCTTGGCGTAGTCGGCGCGGGCCGTGGCGGTTTCGATCTGGATCTGGCGCAGGGTGCGGCGTGCATCAAGCAGATCCATCAGGTTCATGGCGCCGCGGCTGTAGGCAAGTTCGGCAGCCTTGGCGACGCGTTCGGCGTCGGCGAGCAGCCCGGCTTCAAGGCGCCGCAGGCGTTCCTCGGCCGAGCGCAAGGCGCTGACCGCCTGATCGGCGCTGCCGACGGCCTGCGCCAGGGTCCGTTCGTAGAGCAGTCGCGCGGCCGCGAGGTCGGCTTCGGCGCGGGCGATATCGCCTTCGTACTCGTGGAAGATGAAGAGCGGAACACTGACCCCGAATCCGTAGCTGTTGGTCGGCTCGCTCTGCATGTTGTGCTCGTACTGGACGCCGAGTGTGACGTCGCGCGTTTTCTGCGCCTTGGCCAGATCGCGTGCGGCTTCGGCCGCCGCTACGCGCAGGCGTGCAGCCGCGACATCCGGGCGCTGTTCGAGGTCGCCGCGCTTGACCGGGGCATCGCCCAGGGACGGCCAGTTGTCGGCCGCCACCAGTTGCGCGGCTTCGCGTTCGCGGCCCAGGAGGTAGGCCAGCGCCACCTGGGCTTGTTCCAGATCCGCCTGGGCCTGGCGGGCATCGTTGTCGGCGCGTGATTTGTCGATCTGCAGGCGAGCCAGTTCGACCTGTGAGATGTCGCCGGCCTTCAGGCGGATACGCCCGGTGTCGAGGCTCTTGTCGTAATTGGCTGCCAGTTCGCCGGCCAGGCGGCGTTTTTCCTGCGCCAGATGCAGGTTGAAATAGGTTTGCTGGAGGGCCAGCAGTTGCTGCCGGCCGGTATCGTCGAGGTCGAACCGGCTGGCATCGAGCCGGGCGTCGGCGCCCTTGATGCGCAAATCACGCTTGCCGCCGCGCTCGACGAGCTGATCGAGGCGCAGCACGTTGTCCATCTTCTTGTCTTTCCAGGGGCCGGCGCCATAGCCGGACCATGGGGAAATCTGCGTGATATTCAGCGAAAGCTGGGGATTGGGCAGTTGGCCGGCGGTCAGGACATCGGCTTCGGCACCGCTGACGGCCGTCCGCGCCAGCTGCAGTTCGCGGTTGTGGTCTTGCCAGAGCGCCTCGGCTTCGGCAAGTGTCAGGCGCTGCGGCGTTTGGGCCAGGAGCGCGGCGGGAAGCAGCAGGATTACGGCGAAAAGTTGGCGCATGAGGCACACAGGAATCGGGGAGTGGTATCGTATGGCGCAACCCTGACCAATGACTGACCGTGATGCGCATACTGCTTGTCGAAGACGATGCCCTGCTGGCCGATGGCCTGGCGCGGGCGCTGGGTCAATCCGGCTATCTTGTCGACGTTGCCGGCGATGGCAAGACGGCCGATACCTGGCTTGAAAACGAAACCTATGACTTGGCGATTCTCGACCTCGGCTTGCCCGGTCTCGATGGTGCCGATGTTCTGCAGCGCCTGCGCGCACGTCGGCAACGGGTGCCGGTGCTGATCCTCTCGGCACGCGAGGCGCTCGAGGAGCGGGTCCGCGTGCTTGATCTGGGGGCTGACGATTATCTGGTCAAACCGGTTGCCCTAGCAGAGTTGGAAGCGCGGGTACGGGCCTTGATCCGGCGCGCTCAGGGGGCGCCCGACCCGGCGATCCGGTTGGGCCGGCTGACGCTGGATACGGTTGGCAAGCGCGCCTGGCTCGATGGCGAGGCGCTCGATCTGACGGCGCGCGAATGGGCGGCGCTGGAGTTTCTGGCGCAGCGCGTCAATCGCATCGTCAACAAGGATCAGATCATGCAGGCGCTTTACAGTTGGGAAGATGAGATCACGCCCAACGCGGTCGAGAAGTTCATTTCCCGCCTGCGCACCAAACTGGAGCCGGCTGGTATCGTCATCCGTACCGTGCGCGGCCTCGGTTACTACTTGGAAAAGCCGCATAAAGCGGACAATGCCCAAGTCTAGCCTGCGCTTCCTGCTGCTGCGCTGGTTGTTGCCGGCCATGCTGCTGTTGCTGCTGGCGGGTGCCGTCACCGCTTACTGGGTGGCCTTGCGCAGCGCAACCAAGGCTTACGATCGCGCTTTGTTCGATACCGCGCTGGCCATCGTCGAGCAATTGACGATTCAGGATGGCAAGCCCGTTCTGCCGCTGACCGCGCAAGCCCGGGATGTGCTGCTGGTCGACAAGTTCGATCAGGTATTTTTCGCGGTGCG
The DNA here is from genome assembly GCA_016790845.1 of Dechloromonas sp. GTDB lineage: Bacteria > Pseudomonadota > Gammaproteobacteria > Burkholderiales > Rhodocyclaceae > Azonexus. The sequence continues at coordinate 2,186 of JAEUOH010000203.1, read as the reverse complement.
CGGCCCGGATGGCGAGTTGCTGGATGGTGAAGCGGGCCTGCCGATGCCGCCGCCGCGGTTGCCCAAGGAGGTGTGGAACGAGGGGCGATATTATTTCGATGGCCGCCTGGATGGCGGGCCGGTTCGCGTCGCGGCGCTGAAGGCGGAACGGGGCGGCAAGACCTTTACGGTGCTGGCCGGTGAGACGGTGGTCAAGCGCAACGCATTGGTACGCGAAATCCTGTTCGGCATGCTGTTGCCGGAAATGCTGTTGATCGCGGTCAGCCTCGGGGTGGTCTGGTTCGGCGTCCGCGCGGGCCTGGAACCCCTGGCCAAGCTGCGCGAGGAACTGGCCGGGCGCTCGCAGGCCGACCTGCGCCCGGTAACGACCGATGTGCCTGATGAAATTCAGCCGGTCGTCAATGAAATCAACGAATTGTTGAATCGTCTCGGACATTCGCTCGATGCCCAGCGCCATTTCGTTTCCGACGCCGCCCACCAGTTGCGTACGCCGATCGCCGCGCTGCAGGCGCAGGTCGAGGCGACGCTGGCCGAGTCCGATCAGACCATGCAAAGGCAATTGCTGGGGATTCTCGCCGCCGCCCACCGACTGTCGCATCTTGTCGAGCAGATGCTGATGCTGGCCCGGGCCCAGCCTTCGCTGGCCAAGACCCTGCCGCTGGTGGCGCTCGAGGAAGTCGCCCAGGCTGCCGCCGAAGACTGGCTGCCGGTGGCGATCGAAAACGGCATCGACCTCGGTTTCGAGCTCGCGCCGTGCGCGGTTCCCGGCAACGGCCTGCTGCTGCGCGAGATATTTTCCAATCTGATCGACAATGCCTTGCGCCATACGCCGCATGGGGGCTGCGTGACGGTCCGTTGCGGCATTGAGAACGATGCCGTCTGGCTGGCGGTCGAGGACAGCGGCGCCGGCATTCCCGAAGCGGATCGCGAGAAAGTGTTCGAGCGCTTCTATCAATCGCCGGGCGGGAGCAGCCGGGGCAGCGGTCTCGGTCTGGCCATCGTGCGTGAAATTGCCCGCCAGCATGGCGGCCAGGCCACGATCGATCGTTCGCCGGAACTGGGCGGCGCCCGCGTGACGGTGCGATTTGCACCAACCTGAAGCAGTTTTGAGTTTACCGGAGGCCTGAAATTGAGTGATTTTGAAGCGTTGACCGCAGCAATCCTGAAATTTCGCGACGAACGCGACTGGCGGCAGTTCCATTCCCTGCGCAACCTGATCACCTCGCTCAATCTCGAAGCGGCCGAGTTGCTGGAGCTGACACAATGGAAGAACGATGCCGAGGTCGAGGCCTTGCCGGGCGATCCGGCGCTCAACGAGGCGCTGCGCGACGAGTGCGCGGACATCCTGCTCTACCTGCTGCTGATTGCCGATGCGGCGAAAATCGATCTGGCGGCAGCCGCCCGCGACAAGTTGGTCAAGAATGCCTTGAAGTACCCGGTAGCCACAGCCTACGGCTCGCGGGCAAAATACACCGAACTGGGGTGAGTTCAGGCCGGAAAGCCAGGCCTGAAATTTAGGCGCTCTGGCTTTCCAGCACGTATTTCGCGCCGTCGTCGCGGGCGAGCAGTTCGGTCAGTCGGGGCAGTGTCTCGTGCAGCTTCTTCTCGAGCGTCCACGGCGGATTGATGATGAACATGCCGCTGCCGTTCATGCCGAAGCCGTCTTTGGAAGGCGCGCCGACTTCCAGCGTGACATGCAGCCAATTGGGCGCACCGAGGCCTTTCAGTTTGTCCGGCAACTTGCGCGATTCGAGTTTCGACAGCATCGGATACCACAGCGCGTAGGTGCCGGTGGCGAAACGCTTGAGCGCTTCCTGCAGGCCTTTGACCACGTTCGCGTAGTCATCCCGGGTTTCGTAGGAGGGGTCGATCAGTACCAGCGCCCGTCGGGTCGGCGGCGGGAGAATGGCCTTGAGGCCGGCAAAGCCGTCGCCGGCGGTGATCGTGACCTGGCGCCCGGCGCCCTTGAAGCATTCCTGCAGCAGCTTGACGTCGGTGCTGTGCAGTTCGTACAGGCGCAGGCGGTCGCTCTCGCGTAGCATCTGGCTGGCCAGCCAGGGTGAGCCCGGATAATGACGCAACTGGCCGTCCGGGTTGAGCATTTTGACGAATTCCAGGTAGTCGACCGCAGCCGGCGGCAATCCTTTCCTGTCCCAAAGGCGGCCGACGCCGTCGCGGTATTCGCC
>JAEUOH010000180.1 GCA_016790845.1 Dechloromonas sp. | reverse complement strand
GCGCGGCCACCGCGTTTCGGATGGCCTGCAACTGATCCGCCAGGGCCGCGACCTGATTTTCTACATCGCCCGCGCCCGCACGCCGATGCCGAAAAGCACCCGCGAATATATCGAGCGCTGCGCCACCTACCTTGAAACCGGTCGCATCCCGCTGACACCGGCGCCGCTGCCAGCCTGATCGTGGACGCTCAGGCCAGTGCGCTGGCCAGCAGCACCGCGACGTGCACCGCGTCGCGCCCGCTGCCATCCTTGATCTGGTGGCGGCAGGAAAAGCCATCGGCAATGATCGGCGCATCGGGCGGCGCGGCCCGCACCGCCGGCAGCAGCGCCAGTTCGCCCATCGCCACCGACGCCGCATAGTGCTCCGCTTCCAGCCCGAAGCTGCCGGACATGCCGCAGCAACTGGCATCGACGATGTCGAACTCGAACTCCGGAATCCAGCCCAGTACTTTCTTCACCGATTTCATCGCGCCGAACGCTTTCTGGTGGCAATGGCCATGCACCACCGCCCGCCCGCCGGGCAGCGGCTTCAGGGCCAATTTCAGCCCCTTGTTGCCCTCGCGCATCAGGAATTCCTCGAACAGGAAGGCCTGCTTGCCGAGCTGCGCCACGTCCGGGCCAAGCGACAGGCTGTAGAACTCGTCGCGCAGCGCCAGCAGGCAGGAAGGCTCCAGCCCGACGATGGGCGTGCCGGCCGCCAATGCCGGGGCCAGCGCCGCCATCACGCGGCGGCCTTCGAGTTTCGCAGCATCGACCATGCCTTGCGACAGGTAGGTGCGGCCGCAGCAGAGCGGGCGTTCGGGTTCGCCGTCGTCGGCTGCCGGGCGCAGCACCTCGACTTCGTAGCCGCCGGCCGTCAGCACCGCCAGCGCCGCCGTCGCGACTTCCGGCGTGTAGTAATGCGTAAAGGTATCGACAAAAAGCACCACTTTTCCGCGTTGACCGCAACCGGCCGGCATTTCGCCGGAACACTCGGCGGCAAACGGCCGGCTGGCCGGCAGCGGAATCGGGCGCGCCGCCGAGAGGCCCAGCCAGCGCTCGGCGAAACGCCGCAGCAACGGCGAGGCATTGCGCCAGC
>JAEUOH010000179.1 GCA_016790845.1 Dechloromonas sp. | reverse complement strand
CCGCGGCCAGATCGTCCGCGAATTCCTGCCCTGGCAGGACATCCTGACCTATTGCGAGGCCATTCTCCGCGTCTATAACCGCTTCGGCCGCCGCGACAACGCCTACAAGGCGCGCATCAAGATTCTGGTGCAGGCGCTCGGCACCGAGGAATTTACCCGACTGGTCGAAGAAGAGTGGGTTCACGGCAAGGGCGGCCCGGCCACCATCACGCAAGCCGAATACGACCGCGTCGCCGCGCATTTCACCGCACCCGCCTACGAAGCGCCGGACGCCGTCGAGCCGCCCACCGAGCGCGCCTTCGCCCGCTGGGTCGAGCGCAACACGCATGCCCACAAGATGCCGGGCTACGTTGCCGTGACCCTGTCACTGAAGCCGCACGGCATCGCGCCGGGCGACATCACCTCCGAGCAGATGGACCTCGTTGCCGACCTCGCCGACCGCTACAGCTTCGGCGAGCTGCGCATCAGCCACGAGCAGAACATCATCCTCGCCGACGTCAGGAAAAGCGACCTGCACGAGGTCTGGCTGCAGGCCAAGGCCGCCGGCCTGGCGACGCCGAACATCGGCCTGCTGACCGGCATCATCTGCTGCCCTGGCGGCGATTTCTGCGACCTCGCCAACGCCAAGTCGATCCCCATCGCCACCGCCATCCAGCAACGCTTCGACGACCTCGACTACCTGTTCGACATCGGCGAGATCGACCTCAACATCTCCGGCTGCATGAACGCCTGCGGCCACCACCACGTCGGCCACATCGGCGTGCTCGGCGTGGACAAGAACGACTCGGAGTTCTACCAGGTGACGCTGGGCGGCCGCCAGGGCAACGACGCGAAGCTCGGCAAGGTCATCGGCCCCTCGTTCGCGGCCGATGAAATGCCCGACGTGGTCGACAAGATCATCAAGGTCTACATCGAGAACCGCCATGCCGACGAGCGCTTCCTCGACACCTTCGATCGCATCGGCATCGACCCGTTCAAGAACCGCGTTTACGAAGGCCGCGCCCACGGCAAGGCCAAGGCGGCACAAAAGGAGGCTGCGTAATGGCTCAACTGATCAAGAACGGGGCGGTTGCGGTCGACCCCTGGAAAACGCTGGAAATCAACGAAGCCGACACTGCGGAAAGCATCGCGCTGCCCGCCGGCGACGTCGTCTTCCCGCTCGCCGTCTGGCAGGCACGCAAGGCCGAAATCATCGCCGCCCGCCAGCGCATCGGGCTGTTGCTGCAGCCGGAAGACCGCGTCGAGGACATCGCCGCCGACCTCGCCAGCTTCGCCGTCATCGCCATCAACTTTCCCAAGTTCGTCGACGGCCGCGGCTATTCCACGGCCGCCCTGCTGCGCCAGCGCTATGGCTATGCCGGCGAACTGCGCGCAGTCGGCAACGTGCTGCACGACCAGCTTTTCTTCATGAAGCGCGTAGGGTTCGACAGCTACGCCTTCACCGACGGCAAGAATGCCGCCTACGCCCTCGAAGCCGGATTCCGCTCGTTCAGCGATACCTACCAGGCCGCCACCGACGAACCCCAGCCCCACTTCCGCCGCCGCGCCTGAACCTTACCCCGTCATGAATCCCAGCCTGCTCAACGTCACCCCCGAACTCGCCGCCAGCGTCGCCACCAAAACCGCCGCCGTCAGAGGGCTGCTTGCCGACATCGCCGGTCTCTGGTCGCCCGCCACTTTCGCCAACAGCCTGGGCGCGGAAGACATGGTGCTCACCGATCTGATCGTCAAATCCGGGTTGCCCATCGAGATATTCAGCCTCGATACCGGTCGTCTGCCGCCGGAAACCTACGACCTGATGGCTGCGGTCGACAAGCACTACGGCCTCAAATTGAAAATATATTTTCCGCAAGTGGAGGAAGTCGAAAGCTACGTGCGCCAGCACGGCATCAACGCCTTCTACGAATCGGTCACCCTGCGCAAGGCCTGCTGTTACGCACGCAAGGTCGAACCGCTGCGCCGCGCCCTGGCCGGCAAGCGCGCCTGGATCACCGGCCTGCGCGCCCAGCAGGCCGCCACTCGCGTCGGCCTGCCCTTCCGCGAATACGACGAAGGCAACGGCCTGGAAAAATTCAATCCGCTCTCCGACTGGAGCGAGAAGGAAGTCTGGGCCTACATCAAGCAAAACGGCGTGCCCTACAATGCCCTGCACGACAAGTTCTACCCCAGCATCGGCTGCGCCCCCTGCACCCGTGCCGTGGCGATGGGCGAAGACGTGCGGGCCGGACGATGGTGGTGGGA
>JAEUOH010000175.1 GCA_016790845.1 Dechloromonas sp. | reverse complement strand
GCCGAATTCTTCCCAGGTCTTTCATGGTGATCATCTCCAAAAACCCTGCTCAATAAATAAGCAGGTGAGTTAATCACCCCTGGTCAATTTTCAGCGCGCACTTCCCGCTAAAACTGGTCAGTTTTCAGCGCGCGTCAACAGGTGTAGCGTTTGTCGGCGAATCGGAAGTCGAAGCGCCACGACTTGCCGCCGGAGGGGCTGACATAGAGGTACAGCCCCTTCTCGTGCTGCAACTTCTGCGGCTTGTCGGTTGGCTTCGCTTCCTTGGCGATCTTTTCACTTAGCATCTGACGGTATTTTCAACGCGGTATTTATGAAATACCGTCGATACTACCGTATGCATAGTGCTGGATCAACTATGTTGAATAACGTCTAAATATTCGTAACTTATTGATTTTATACAATAAACAAATCCGCATTAGACGGTATTTTCATAACTCAGCAACCGCTCGCAATAGCGGGCGATCAGGTCCACCTCCAGATTGACCTTGCTGCCTGCCGCGAGATGTCTCAGCGTGGTGTTTTCCAGGGTGTGCGGAATCAGGTTGATTGTGAAAATGTCGCCGGCAACTTCGTTGGTCGTCAGGCTGGTGCCGTTGACAGTCACCGATCCCTTGCGCGCGATAAATTTCGCCAGCTCGTGCGGCGCCTGAATTTCCAGCAGCCGGTTGTCGCCCACCGGGTCAAAGCGCAGCACGGTGCCGACGCCATCAACGTGCCCGGATACGAGGTGGCCGCCCAGGCGGTCCGCCAGGCGCAGTGCTTTTTCCAGATTGATTTCGCCCGGCGCATCGAGGCCGACGGTGCAGGAAAGTGTTTCCGGCGAGACGTCGACCATGAATTGGTTGCCCTCGCTGGCGACGACCGTCAGGCAGACGCCGTTGCAGGCGATGGAGTCGCCGAGTGCAACGTCGTCAAGACCGAGATTGCCGGCTTCGACATGCAGGCGAAAGCCCGCTTCGCGCGTGGTGAGATGGGTGATGCGGCCAACTGCGGCAATGATTCCGGAAAACATGGGGGACACCATTTTGTTGAAAACGCGACTTTATCACGCGCAATTGACCCTGTGCCTTGCAGGGATTTCACGTGATTTGCGCCAGCCCGCTAGCGTTGCCCGCGATCGCCACGACGATCGTCCGGTGCGTGTCCGTGCCGGTTCTGATCGCCCTGCGCTGGCGGGCGCTGCTCGTTGCGCGGCATTTCCCGCATCGGCGGTGCCGGGGGCTGTGGCTGGCGTTGCGGCTGGGCCTGGGGTTGTGCCTGGAATGGCGGCTGCGCGGGAACGGCGCGCGGCGCTTCACGCTGCATCGGGGCGACTCGCTCCGGCTGTGGCTGGCGAGCCTGAAAGGGCTCACGATACCGCGGCGGCTCGCGATGAGCATTCACCGTCTGTTCGTTCTGAACGGCTGCCGGCGATTGTATCTCGCGTATTGCCGGGGGCGCCTGGCGATAGCGCTCGTCCCGCGCGGCGGGCGCCGGCATTGCCTGAGGTGGACGGTCGTCGGCACGTGGCGTGCCGGGCTGCGGTCGGCTGAATTCGCGCGTGCCGGGTGCCCCTGAGGCGTCAGGAAGGCGGCCGCGATACTCCGGCGGATGACTTGGCTGCGTCGTCATTTCGCGCCGTCCGCCCTGGCTGGCTTGCGGCGTGACGATGGCGGGCTGCTGCATGTGCTCGGCGTGCGGCCTCCCGGCTTGTGGTTGCCGATAGGGTTCCATTGGCCCTTGCCTTGCTCCTCCGAGCGCTTGCTCGGGGGCATTTCTGTCATGGGGGCGAGCGTTTCGGTAATCGACCGGCCCACCCCCTTGCAAGTTGTTATTGGGAGCTTTGGTGATGGCCTGGGGCTGCCCCTGGTATGTGTAGCGCGGTCGGTAATCGGGGTGCAGTGCGCGGTCGATATGGGCATGATCTTGGACGTGCGTGACGTTGATCTGGCGCACGTAGGTCGGGCTGGTGCGATAGCCGGGGACATAGACCTCGCGTGGCGCCAGCGGGAACCAGCCGACCGCCGGGCCAGCCGCATATCCGAAGCGGACGCTTCGGCCCGGATCGCCGGCCCAGCCGACGAGTGCCGGCGCATAGACGGGACGCGCGGCATAGGTGCCCGGCGCCCAGCCCCAGCGACCGCCGACTTGTACCCAGCGCCCATAGTGGAAGGGAGCGAAGCCCCAGGGGGCGGCGTCTACCCATGTCCAGCCCCAGGGTTCGACCCAGGCCCAGCGCCCGTCGCGATAAGGCGCCCAGTCGGCGGCCACCGATCGCGGATACCAGACCGTGCCGTACTCGGGGACGGAACTCCAGTCGCCGTAGGTATCGAGATCCTGATAACCGGTCATCTGGGGCGAAATGTAGCGGCGGGCGGCATTCGAACGTTCGCGGGCGTCTTGGGCCGAAACCCAGGCATCGAAATCGTCGCCGTAGGGCGCCGCGTCGATCCCCAGCAGCCCGCGCGTGCCAAACGTGGCAATTTCACCAGGGCGAAGGCTGACAGACCGCTCGCCAGTCAATATCTCCGCACTGCCCGCCTGCGCCGCGACGGACGTTTGGTCGTGCCTAACCTCGATCCGGAAACGGCCGGGTCCGGGAAAGCGGACACGTCCGACCGGCGTGCTGATCTGCAGATCGTCGGCCTGGTCGCGGTCACGGATGGTTACCGCCAGGGTACCGCTGGCCAGCAATAGATCGACGATCTGATCATTGACTGTGACGAATTCCGCGCGGCTGTTCGAATCCAACCGATAGGCAGTGGAGCCGACCCAGACTTCGGCCCGGCTACGCCGTTCGGTATCGATGATGGCGCCGCTGCTGACCGGCCAATTGATGCTTGCCGGACTGCCGGGATCCTGGCGATCGCTCCGGAAGATGACATCGCCCTGTATTTGCGCCAGCCGGCCAACCCGGCCCGGTGGATCGCCAGCGGCCAGCGCGGGCAGCAAACTGGCGATCAGGGCGGTGAGCCCTAGGAAGTGGCGAACAAGTGAAGACATCGAGAACTCCGTCAGCCGTGGCTGCGATACAGGTAGTAGGTTGACGTTTTAACGCATGGAAACTTGAAAGGATGAATTCCCTGGCCGGAAAAATCGTTTCAGGATGTTGCGGGCGTCGGCGTTCGGGGCGTGTTTGTGGCGATAGGAGACGGCAAAAACTGTGATTTTTCAGCGGCCTGACGTAAAATCGCCGGTCCGCTTCCGCGCTGCAACATCCGATTTCCATGCTCTACCCCACCCGTTTCGATGTCATCGTTGTCGGCGGCGGCCATGCCGGCACCGAGGCCGCGCTTGCCGCGGCCCGGGCGGGTGCGAACACGCTGCTGCTGACGCACAACCTCGATACGTTGGGGGCGATGAGCTGCAATCCGTCGATCGGCGGCATCGGCAAGGGGCATCTGGTGCGCGAGGTCGATGCGCTGGGTGGGGCGATGGCGGCTGCGACCGACGAAGCCGGCATCCAGTTCCGCATCCTGAATGCCTCGAAGGGCCCGGCGGTGCGCGCCTCGCGCGCCCAGGCCGATCGCGTGCTGTACAAGCAGGCCATTCGCGGTCGACTCGAAAATCAGCCCAATTTGACCATTTTCGCCGAAGCTTGCGACGACCTGATCGTCGAGGGCGACAAGGTGTGCGGCGCGGTGACGCAACTCGGCATCCGCTTTTTGGCCCCTTCCGTGGTGTTGACCGCAGGCACCTTCCTCAACGGCAAGATTCACGTCGGGCTGGAGAACTACACCGGCGGGCGCATGGGCGATCCGCCGTCGGTGTCCCTGGCGGCGCGGCTCAAGGAACTGAACCTGCCGCAGGGCCGCCTGAAAACCGGCACGCCGCCGCGCCTGGACGGCAAGACCATCGACTTCTCGGTGATGGAAGAACAGCATTCGGACGACCCGATGCCGGTCTTTTCCTTCCTCGGCAGCGCGGCCCAGCACCCGAAGCAGCTGCCGTGCTGGATCACCGAAACGAACGAGCGCACGCACGACATCATCCGCAGCGGGCTGGACCGTTCGCCGATGTACACGGGCGTCATCGAGGGCGTCGGGCCGCGCTACTGCCCGTCCATCGAGGACAAGATCCACCGCTTCGCCGACAAGAACCAGCACAACGTCTTCCTCGAACCGGAAGGCCTGACGACGCACGAGATCTACCCGAACGGCGTCTCCACCAGCCTGCCCTTCGACATCCAGCTGGCGCTGGTGCGCTCGATCCGCGGCATGGAAAACGTGCACATCCTGCGCCCGGGCTACGCCATCGAATACGACTTCTACGACCCGCGCGGCCTCAAGGACACGCTGGAAACCAAGGCGATCAACGGCCTGTTCTTCGCCGGCCAGATCAACGGCACCACCGGCTACGAAGAAGCGGCGGCCCAGGGCCTGCTCGCCGGCATCAACGCCGTCAATTACGTCAAAGGCCGCGACGGCTGGTGCCCCAAGCGCAACGAGGCCTACCTCGGCGTACTGGTCGACGATCTGATCACCCGCGGCGTTTCCGACCCCTACCGGATGTTCACCAGCCGCGCCGAATACCGCCTCAGCCTGCGCGAAGACAATGCCGACCTGCGCCTGACCGAGCAGGGCCGAGCCCTTGGCCTGGTCGATGATGTGCGCTGGGATGCCTTCTGCCGCAAACGCGACGCCATCGCCGCCGAACAGGAGCGGCTGAAGTCGACCTGGATCAACCCGAAGATCACGCCGGCAGAAGATTGCATCCGCGTACTCGGCAAGGCGATCGAGCATGAATACAACCTGTTCGAGCTGCTGCGCCGGCCGGAGGTGGCCTACGAGGCGCTGCTGTCGCTGCCCGGCTGCGGTCAACCTGAAAATTCGCCCGAAATCGATGCTGCCGTGATCGAGCAACTGGAGATTTCCGCCAAGTACCAGGGTTACATTGACCGCCAGGCTGAGGAAGTCGCCAAGGCGGCCAATTACGAAAACACGCTGCTGCCAGCCGATCTTGACTACGGTACGGTGGCCGGCCTGTCCAACGAGGTCAAACAAAAGCTCACGCAGCACAAGCCGCAGACC
>JAEUOH010000151.1 GCA_016790845.1 Dechloromonas sp. | reverse complement strand
CAGCTGATGAACGACGTCGAATCCTACTCGCTGCACTCCGGCAAGGAACGCATCATCGGCTACCTGCTACGCGAACTGGCCGAAGAAGACCTGAACGGCATCAACGTCGCCGTCACGCTGCCGACCAACAAGGGCGTGATCGCCTCCCGCCTCAACCTGACCCAGGAACATTTCTCGCGCATCCTGCATGAGCTTTCGGAATTGGGGTTGATCGTCGTCGAAGGGCGGAAGATCCATATTCCGAGCGTGGCGAATCTGAGAAAGCATGAGGGCTGACTGCAGCTTCGCGGCGAGTACAGATAAAGAAAAAGGGGCGATGAAAATCGCCCCTTTTTCGTGGTCGACCGCAACAGCTTCTCAATCAATCAGGGATCGATACTCTTGTTGATCTGCTGCTCGATCAGCACCCGAACTGCCGGATCCTGGGTGTTCAGGTAAATGTCGAAATCATGGCCGCCGACAGTTTGGCTACCGCCGGACGACCATGTGCCGCCCACGGTACTCTTCAAACTGACCGAGTCGCCGCTGTCGCCGAGGATGGTGAGCAACTTGCCGGAGTCAGTCATATCGAGCACATCCTGCACCGACAGATGGCTCAGGCCATGATTTTGGCCGACAGGCATCAGGTCGAAACGCTCGATGTTGGTAGGCTTGACGGGCGAAGTCGAGAAATCGAGGTTTTCGCCAAGGCGGAATTCGATGGTATCGACGCCGGCCAGGCCGTTCAAGGCAGCGCCGTCATAGAGCAGCCGGTCATCTCCGGTTGTCGCCGCCACCGGACTTATGTCCATGTGCAGATTGGCGCTGACGACCGCCGACAAGTTGCCTCCGGGCGAATCGGCCGATTGCGCGGTAATCACCAGGTCATAACTGCCGTCCTTCTGGATCAGCCCAAGACCGCTGACTTGAGCCGGCGTCAGCCCCGACAAAGTATAAGTATCGCTGCCGCTGTCGTAACTTGCACTGAGCAAGTTGCCGCCCGCATAAAAGGCCGCGAAATTGCCCAGCCCGTGAACCGTGATGATCGCCGTTTCCGAACCATCCATGTCCTTCATGGCGCTGTTCAGGTTCAACGGAACGACCTGCCCTTCGTTACCGAAAGACAGCGTCGGACTGATGAGAATGCCGTCTGCGACACCGTTGAAGGTGACGTCGAAATTGGCCGAGCTGACCGATTGATCCAGCCCGGTTTCACCGCTCCAGACTTCCGCGGTAATGCCGGCGACAGTGCCGCTCCAGTTTGGCGGCGGCACCAGTGCGATATAGGCCGGCACCGAACCACCACTGGCGGAAATACTCCAGACACCGCCACCCATGTTGATCGCGGCCGCGCCTGGCGCGCTGTTGCCATAATAGACTTGGAACCCATCCGGCACATGCGACAGGGTCACCGACTGGATTCCCTCCCCGGCATCGATCAGGGCGGCCGAAATGGCCAACTGCACCGGCTGATCCTCCGAGCCCGTGACATTGCTCGCGGTCATCGCCACACCGTCGTTGCTCTTGACGATGTCGAAACCGCCAGATGTCAAACTGGTGACGACATTGGACGCCCCGGTCTCCTGATTTTGGACATACGCGGTATAGCCGATACTGCCGGACGCATTGGCAACAGGCTGATAGGTCAGATTCAGGGTCGCCCCGTTGCTGACCCCCGTCAGCACGAAATAATTACCGTCGGGCACCCCGGAAACCCCAGAAACCGCCGTGACGGAGACCGGGTTGCCGTTGAAGCGCAACACACCACCGGCTGTTTCCATGCCCGACTCATCGAGCCGCAAATAGACCCTGCCATTGACGATGTTGGCATTGGCCCCATCCGCCGTATTCGACAAGGTGATCGTGATCGGGGCTGTCGCGTCCTCGCCGACATTGCTGTCGCTGGCCGTCAACATGGTCGGGTCCGACACCGGCGTCACCGGCATGCTGGCCGTGAGGCTCGAATCGTGTCGGCCACCGCCGTCGTCATAGGTCGTTAAGGTCGCCGAGAAGCCGAGCGGCCCGCTGTTGCTATTCGCATTCGCTGGCGGCGTGATGGCAATGCCGTTTAACAAGGTCTGCAGATCGCTGTTGCTGCCCGAACCCTGCGCCGTCCACACCGGAACGCCACCGACGGTTGTCATCATCATGCCAGTCACGACTGTACCGGCCGGCAGTCCGGTCAACGTGACGGCGAACGGCGAACTGCCTGAAATGCTCGCATCCACCAAGCTGTTCAGCGACGCGGGCGTGTCTTCGACCATCGACGAGACTGCAGGATCCCTCGCCCATGTCGCAATGGTCGCCGCCGGCGTCGTTGGTAACGGCGAGGTATCGGTGAAGCCAGCCGATGTCTGCAGCGTCCAGTTCGTCGTCGAGGTCGCAACGGCGCTGGCACCGCTATCCTGCGTGTAAGCGGTAATGCCGATCGCCTGATTCAAGCCGGACAACTGTGTAGCAGTGCCATCAAGTGAGAACTGGAGCGCCTGGGTCAGCGACGGGCCGGTGAATGCCGTGTCAGCGATATCGAGAATCCATCGGCCGGTGTTCGGATTGCCCGGCGTGTTGCCGATGTACCTGCCGCCCACCACGGTCACGCCGACCGGCACGCTGTCGACAATGAAGTAAAGAAGCTTTTCGCTGCCGTCGATATCCTTGGCATTTCCCGCATTCGGGTCGTTGCTCTGCGTGACCGTCACGTTGGCCGTGACCGTTTCGGTCGATGCGATCACCCGATTGACGAAGTCGTTGCTACTGGCTGTCGCATCGGTCACCGGGTTAACCTGGATGCTGTAGGTCGTGTCGAACTGCTGGGTCACGGTAGCCAGCGAACCATCATTGCTCGGATCGGCAATCGCATAGCGAATCCCGAACGTGCCGTCGGCATCACTGTTCGCAGCCCCCTTGACGAAAACGCTGGCGGCCTGCGCCGTCGTCAGTTTGTACCACCCGCCGTCGTTCGTAAGCGAGGTCAAGAAGGTCGTACCTGCAGCATCGAGGTAGAGCGAGAAGGGCTTGCCGGCCAGGTCGGCAGCATTGACCCAGACCGAGGACAGGCTTTCGTTGCTGTCGCCATTCTGGATTTGCAGCGCAAAATCGACCCGGGTCAGCACATCCTCGCTGGCCGTCGTCAAAGCGTTGATCGTTGCTTCCGGCGACGGCGTCACCTGCACCGGAACAGTGACCCAGGCACCAGTCAAACTGTTGCCATCATTCTCCGTCGTGATCGCGCGGAACTTGAAGTCGAAGCTGCCGCTGTAGTTGTCATCGAGCACCACGATCTTCGCGCTGGCAAATTCTGTAGCCGTACCCGCCCACACCCGGGCCGCACCGGTCCCGCCGGTGAAGGTGAGACCTTCGACCGAAAAGCCTGCCGGCAAACCGCTCAGGACAAACGACAGGGTTTCGGAACCGTCGCTATCGGTCAGGGCTCCCGAAGTTATGATGCTGCTGAGCGCGATGCGCTTGGCACCGGAATCGACCACCGCCTCGGTGGTGACGAACGGCAGGGAAGTAGTCGTGATCGCCGCCGAATCGGCCACGCCACGGACGTCGACCGCAATCGAGAGCACCGTAGGCAACGAAGTGCTCGTAAATCCGCCAACCGTATCGACCGAGACGGCCGATACGTTGAGCGAGAAGTCCGTGTTGCTGTTCGCCGGCGGCTGAATAGCGAGCGACTTGGTCGTGTCGAAATTGGCGATCGTCGCGCTATTGCCAGCGATGCTTACTGGCGTGCCGTCATAGACCAGCACCGAACCCGCCGGAATGCCACTGATCGTGACATTGAAGGTCTCCGACGGATCCGCACTGGTAGGCTTGATACGCAGCGGAATCAAGCTGTCTTCGTTGCCAGTCACCGCACCGGTCACCGCCAGGGTCACCGCATCGGCCACCGGCGCGATGAAGAGATTGGTCAAAGTGGCGCTGCCGGATAGCGCGCTGACACTGGCTCCGGTGTCCGGGTCGGTATCGACCGTCCTGGCCTGAACACTGATCGTGAACGCCCCGGCGACATTGGGCGCCGCCATGAACTCGACAGTATTCAGGTAGGCCATCGGTATCTCGACCGCGGTACCGTTGTAGGTCAGGACGTGCACGCCGCTGCCGTCGGTATATCGGAACTGGGAGCCGATGGCGGACCCGCCGCTCAGCACCGGCGAGAGCAGCGCGAAGGTCTGCTCGCTGCCATCGGCATCCTGGTTGGCCCAGTTTGCCTTGAGGTTGAAGCCGTCGCTGTTCAGAATGAACCATTGGTCTTCCGCGCCCTGGCTGGTGTAGTTGAAGCCTGGGGTCATGGTCAGATCGGGCACCAAATCGCCATTGCTGTCGCCACCCACGATCTCGGACACGGCATTCACCGTGATGGTTTCACTGCGGGTCGCCGACTGGACACTCGTGACCGGCGAACCATTCACCGTCTGGGTGTCGGTCGTCGTCAGGTCCAGCGAGATCGTCGCATTGGCGCTGCTGTGCGCTGGCGGGGTCAGCGTGTAATTGCGGAAATCGCCATTTGAAACTTCACCCGCCGGCACCGTATAGGTGGCCACGCCATTGCCAGTGAACACGACAGTACCGGCATCATCCTTCAGCACCCAACCGGTCGGTACATTCTTTACGACGATGCCGGTGATGCTTTCGCTGCCATCGGTATCGGTCAACGCCACGCCTTGCAGAAATTTGACTGCCGTATCTTCGGGTGTGACCACATTCGCCACCGTCACGTCGCCGGCGACCGGATTGACGTGCAGGTTGAGCGTCACGCTGTCGGTCTGGGTAAGCGTCGTCACGGTCGAATCGGCGTCCGTGTCCTTGGCGCTCAAGGTCACGGTTATTCCGTTCAGATCACCGCTGAAGTTGTCGGCGGCACGAATGGAAATCGCCGGGAAGCCAGACTGCGAAGTTTCAAGATTATTGCCCGCGGCTGTCGGTGCAATCGTGAAGGAAGCCCCGGCTATGACCGATACGCCATTGACGAGAATTGTTCCATTCCCCACGGGATTGGTGATGATGATCGAGCGTCCTTCGCTGCCATCCAGATCCTGGAAGGTCGCAGACAATAAAGCTTTAAGGTCGAGCGCGCTGTCTTCCTGAATGGTGGCGTCGTACGAGCCGTCCGTGCCGTTGATCTTCAGGTCGACGCCATCGGTGATAGCCTTGACGTCGACTGCCACATCCGCGTTGCGAGTAGCTCCGGCGACGCCGGATATCTGAAGGCCCGCATCGGTCACTTCATATTCGGTGACGCTCATGCGTATCCTAGCAACGTTCGTGCCACTGTCGGCAACCGGCAGGAATTTCAGGGCCTCGAACTGGGCCGTCGTCATCGTCAGCGTTGCCGAGCCGGGGCTGGCAATCAGGTTGCTGACGTCTGACAGGAGGATAGTAATGTTGCCACCAGTTGATATGAACAGGCTGGCATCACCGTTGGTGCCGTCCAGCAGTTTGGCGCCACTGGGAATACCCGACAGTGTGATCAACGACAGTCGCTCCGGATTGTCGCCGGAATTGCCAGCTCCGCTTTGGTCCACCGCATCCGTGACGGTCGGGGCGTTGAAGCCGAGCGCAACGGCTGTGTCTTCATTGGTCGTCACAGTTGGCGCATCACGGGTGACGCCCGGCTGATCGGACACCGGCGTAACGTTCAAGGTCAACGTTGCCGTGGCTGTCTCGCCGGTGCTGCTGGCAAGCGTATAGGTGATTGCCGGCACCGGCCCGCTGTAGTTTGCCTGGTGCGGGGTAAAGGTGTAGGCACCGTTGCTTGCCATCGTAAGAACACCGAGGGTGCCGCTGGCAGTCGTCACGGTGACTGGTGTGCCAGGCGCAAATACGTCTTGCGAACCGTTGCCGTCTGCATCGAGGCTGAAACTGCTGACAGTCGTTGTCGCACCCGCATCAGGGTCGAGCGTATCGTTGCTCAGCACGTTGCCACCCAGCAGAGCGCCCGTTGCGTTCTCCGCGATAGTCAGACTGTCATTGACGGCAACCACCCCGTCGTTGGTGCCGGTAATGGTGATGGTTATTGGTTGATCGACAGATGCCCCCTGGCTGTCGGTAGCACGAACCGTGTAGGTCAGAATCAGGGTCTGCCCAGCGGGAATCGCGTTGAACGCTTCACTACCAGAGTCGAAGGTCCAGGTGATGCCATTGGGTGCATCCTGAGCAGCGGTACTGCTCTCTCCACCTGTGACCGAGAACATGGCCTTGAGCACAGCATCGCTGGGGCGAGCGCCAGAATAGCTTCCTCCCACGGCAAGGCTATCCACCTTGCTGGCTGTGACTGTATCCTGAGTATCGATATCGAAGACGCTGAGCGTGTCGGAGACGACAAGGCCGCTATTGGTTTCGGTCAGGCTGGCACTGTCGGCATCACCGGCGCGCACGGTAATGATTGGTGCGTCGTTGGCACCGGTAACGGTGATGGTCAGCGTCGTCGTGCTGGGGTCGCCGTCGGCATCGGTAATCGTGTAGGTATAGGTTTCGCTGACCGCCTGGTTGCGCGCCAAGGCCTGAACCGCCGGCCTGGCATTGTCGAGCGTGTAGCTGTAGCTGCCGTCGGCACCAAGCACCAGGGTGCCGTAGGTGCCATTGACGCTCGTGCCATTGAGGCTGGTCGTACCAGAGGCGACATTGTTGCCAGGCGTGCCGGATCCCGCCATGATGCCGGTCACCACCGTGGCATCGGCACCCAGCGTGTCGGCCCCGCCACCCGTGCTGATCACATTGCCGGCGACCGGGTTCGTTACCGCATCTTCCGTAACGGCATTGGTATCGGGCCGCGCCAGCGGTGCGGTATCGACGATGTTGATGACCAGGCTGCCCGGTTGCGTATCACCGTTGTCGTCCCTGACCACGATGCTGATCGTGTCGAGCACTTCGCCAGAAGTGTGATCCTTGCGGGTACCGTTTGGATCGTAGCTGTAGCTCACCGCGCCTGTTGCCGGATTGTAGCCTGTCAGTGTCAGCACGCCTTCCGGCGTATTGATCGTGACATTGGTCACCGCGCTATTCTCAAGGGCGGCCTTGCTCACCACCGAGCCAGCAATGGTCAGCGCGGCAGTCGGGTCGAGCCCGTCCGGTACGCTAATGGCGAAGGTTTGGGCTGCCAGGGAGGCGTTCTCCAGAACGCTTGCGTTACCCGTCGCACCCGCGTTGGTGTCCGGGACGGTGATGGCAACGCCGTCGTCGGTGCCGTGGATCGTAATGGTCAGCGTCGTCGTGCTGGGGTCACCGTCGGCGTCGGTGATCGTGTAGGTGAAAGTCTCGGTCGTCGACTGTCCGGCATTGAGCGCCTGAACCGAAGCCTTGGTGTTGTCGAGCGTATAACTGTAACTACCGTCGGCGCCGATCTTGACTGAACCATACACCCCCGCGACCGTCGTCCCATTTAGGCTGGTCGTCCCCGCCACGACGTTGCCGCCAGGCATCCCGATACCGACCATGGCACCGGTTACCCTAGTCGCATCCGCACTCAGGGCATCCTGGCCCGCACCAGTCGTTATGACATTGCCGCTCACGGCATTCGGAACGGCATCTTCGGTGATGTCATTGCTGTCGGCGTTGGCGGTCGGGGTGTCGTCAACGATCTGGACAGTGAGCGTGCCGGTCGTGGTGATGCCGCCTCGGTCAGTGACTTCCAGCGCGATCAGGTCGCTGCTTTCGCTGGCGCCGGGCTGGTTCAGCGTGGCCTTCAGGGTGTAGCTGTA
>JAEUOH010000142.1 GCA_016790845.1 Dechloromonas sp. | reverse complement strand
ATACGCCGCCGCCAAGCGCGAAGGCCTCCTCAGCCCCCTGAAGGCCCCCATCAACGCCCAGCGCAATCCCCTTCGCAGCACCGGCAAACCCGTCACCCAGCTCCACTACGCCCGCCAGGGCATCATCACGCCCGAGATGGAATTCATCGCGATTCGCGAGAACATGAAGCGGTTTCAAGTTTCAGGTTCCAAGTTTCAAGTGTCCGACCTCAAGGACGACATCGTGCGCAATGACCTGCTCAAGCAGCACGAAGGCTCAGGCAACTTGAAACCTGAAACTCACAAACTTGAAACTCCCGCGATCTTCGCTCGCTTCCCCCAGCGCATCCCGAACGAAATCACCCCCGAGTTCGTCCGCAGCGAAGTCGCCGCCGGCCGTGCCATCATCCCCGCGAACATCAACCACCCCGAGCTCGAGCCGATGATCATCGGCCGCAACTTCCTCGTCAAAATCAACGCCAACATCGGCAACTCGGCGCTGGGCTCCTCGATCAACGAGGAAGTCGACAAGATGACCTGGGCCACCCGCTGGGGCGGCGACACGGTGATGGACCTGTCCACCGGCAAGAACATCCATGAAACCCGCGAGTGGATCATCCGCAACAGCCCGGTGCCGATCGGCACGGTGCCCATCTACCAGGCGCTGGAAAAGGTCAACGGCAAGGCCGAGGACCTGACTTGGGAAATCTTCCGCGACACGCTGATCGAACAGGCCGAGCAGGGCGTCGACTACTTCACCATCCACGCCGGCGTGCTGCTCCGCTACGTGCCGCTGACCGCCAGCCGGATGACCGGCATCGTCAGCCGCGGCGGCTCGATCATGGCCAAGTGGTGCTTGGCGCATCACAAGGAAAGCTTCCTCTACACGCACTTCGAGGAAATCTGCGAAATCATGAAGGCCTATGATGTCGCCTTCAGCCTCGGCGACGGCCTGCGTCCCGGTTCGATCTACGACGCCAACGACGAAGCGCAACTGGGCGAACTGAAAACGCTCGGTGAACTCACCGAGATCGCCTGGAAGCACGACGTGCAGACCATCATCGAAGGCCCGGGTCACGTGCCGATGCACCTGATCAAGGAGAACATGGACCTGCAGCTCGAATACTGCAAGGAAGCCCCGTTCTACACGCTCGGCCCGCTGACCACCGACATCGCGCCGGGCTACGACCACATCACCAGCGGCATCGGCGCCGCGATGATCGGCTGGTACGGCACCGCCATGCTCTGCTACGTCACGCCCAAGGAACACCTCGGCCTGCCGGACAAGGACGACGTCAAGGAAGGCATCATCACCTACAAGCTCGCCGCGCACGCCGCCGACCTCGCCAAGGGCCACCCCGGCGCGCAAATCCGCGACAACGCCCTGTCCAAGGCGCGCTACGAGTTCCGCTGGGAAGACCAGTTCAACCTCGGCCTCGACCCGGACAAGGCACGCGAATTCCACGACGAGACCCTGCCCAAGGAATCGGCCAAGGTCGCCCACTTCTGCTCGATGTGTGGCCCGCACTTCTGCTCGATGAAGATCACCCAGGATGTGCGCGACTTCGCGGCGCAGCAGGGCCTCAAGGAAGACGAGGCGCTGGAAAAAGGCATGGAAGCCAAGGCCGTCGAGTTCGTGAAGAGCGGGGCTGAGGTTTATCGCAAGGTTTGAGGCTGCCCGGGAGATTCCTGGCGACGGACGAGAACCTGCCGGGGTGAGCGGATCGTCAGTGCTTGCTGAATGCCGACCCGGTTGCGGTGCCTGCTGCATCGCGCCGTCGATCAGTTCCTTGAACAAGCCGGCCGGGGAGCCGTGCGGGCATCTCGGCGATGACCTGCGTTGCAGGTTCTTCGGGCGGCCCGAGCGGCCGGCCTGTTGCGCTGGACTTCAACCTTCGGCGGAAATGTGTGGCGAAACGCGGGAACATGCCTTGCGCTGGCTGGCCGATCTTGAGGCTTTGACGCGGCCGGAATAGTAGAATGCGCCCTCCTCTACTTGGTAAACAGGCAGGCCGCCTCCAATGGACCCGATTCTTCTCCTTAAAGCCCTGATTCTCGGCATCGTCGAAGGGCTGACCGAATTCCTGCCGATTTCTTCGACCGGTCACCTGATCCTCGCTGGCGATCTGCTCGATTTCAACGACGATCGCGGCAAGTTATTCGAGATCGTCATCCAGTCGGGGGCGATTCTGGCGGTGGTCTGGGAGTATCGCGAGCGCCTGCTGACGGTGGCGCGTGGCGCCATCAGCGACAAGGCTGCGCAGAAATTCATCCTCAATTTGTTCATAGCCTTCCTGCCGCTGGCCATCCTCGGCCTGGCCTTCGGCAAGGCGATCAAGGCCAACCTGTTCAACCCGATTGCGGTGGCGACCACCTTCATCCTCGGGGCTTTCGTGATCCTGTGGGCGGAAAAGCGGGAACACCGGATTCGCGTGCAAACGGTGGAGGAAATGAGCCCGGTCGATGCGCTCAAGATGGGCATCGCCCAAGCCTTCGCGCTGATTCCCGGCACCTCGCGCTCGGGGGCGACGATCATCGGCGGCCTGCTGTTCGGCCTGTCGCGCAAGGCAGCGACCGAGTTCTCCTTCTTCCTCGCCATCCCGACGCTGGGCGTGGCGACGCTCTATCAACTCTACAAGGAGCGCGCACTGCTCAATGCCGACGATATCGGCATGTGGGTGGTCGGCTTCGTTTCCGCCTTCGTCTCCGCCTTCCTGTGCGTGCGCTGGCTGCTGCGTTTCATTTCCAGCCACGATTTCACGCCGTTTGCCTGGTATCGCATCGTGTTCGGTATCGTTGTCCTGATGACCGCCCACTTCGGTTGGGTGCAATGGACAGCCCACTGATCGTCTACCTGCATGGCTTCTGCTCGTCGCCGGCTTCGTGGAAATCGCGATTGCTGGCCGAGGAGATGGCGCGGCGCGGTCTGGCCGGGCATTTCGTCTGCACGCAGCTCTCGCCGGTGCCGGACGAGGCAATCGCCGGTGTCGGCCGGTTGATCGAGCAGGCCGATGGCCGGGTAACGCTGGTCGGCAGCTCGCTGGGCGGTCATTACGCCAACCATCTGGCAGAAAAATATGGCTTGAATGCGGTGCTGATCAACCCTGCTGCGGTCGACCGTCTGGAAACGGCAAAATTCATCGGCCGGCACGAGAACTTCCACACCGGCGAAAGCTTCGTTTTTACCCCCGGACATGCCGCGCAATTGAGGGCGCAGGTCAGTCGTCCGACGCCCGGGCGTTACTGGTTGCTGCTCGAAGAAGGCGATGAAGTGCTGGACTGGCATCAGGCGGCCGATTTTTATGCCGGTTGTCGGCAGAGCGTGCTGCCCGGCGGCGACCACAGCTTCACGCGCTTTCCCGACTTTGTGCCGCAAATCCTTGAATTCGCTGGGCTATAATCCGCCGATGAATGTATTGTTTGAAGAAGACGGCGGCTTCAAGGCCGGCAGCATCATGGCCGACAACGACAGCGCCTTGCAGGTCGAAATGCCCACCGGCAAGCGCAGCAAGATCAAGGCCGCGACGGTGTTGCTGCGTTTTGAAAAACCTTCCGCTTCGGCGTTGCTCGAACAGGCGACGCCGCTGGCCGAAGAAATCGAACCGGATTTCCTGTGGGAGTGCGTGAACGATGGCGAGTTTTCGTTTCTTGATTTTGCCCGTGATTACTACGGACACGAACCCGCGCCCGTCGAAGCGACGGCGGTGCTGCTTGCCCTGCACGCCGCGCCCGTCTATTTCCACCGCAAGGGCAAGGGCCGCTTCCGCAAGGCACCTCCCGACATTCTCGCAGCTGCTCTGGCCAGTCTTGAAAAAAAGCGTCAGCAAGCGCTGGCGATGGAAGGCTGGATTGGCGAGCTGAAGGCCTTCCGCCTGCCGCCGGAATTCGTTTCGCTGACCGACGCCCTGCTCTACGCGCCGGATCGCAACAAGCCGGAAACCAAGGCTTTCGAGGCGGCCTGCGCCGAAACCGGACTGACGGCCGCCCAACTGCTCTTTAGGTGCGGCGCCATCAAGTCGCCCTATTTCCTGCATTACCGGCGTTTCCTGCACGAACAATTCCCTAAGGGAACCGGCTTCCCGGCGCTTGAGGCGCCAAGGCTGCCGAGCGACCTGCCGCGCGCCGATGTGCGCGCCTTCTCGATCGATGACGCCAACACCACCGAAATTGACGATGCGTTGTCGGTCGTCAAGCTGCCGGGCATCGGTTCGCGCATCGGTATCCATATCGCCGCGCCCGGCCTCGCCATCGAGCACGGTTCGCCGCTCGACGGTGTCGCCCGCGCCCGCCTGTCCACAGTCTACATGCCGGGCAACAAGATCACCATGTTGCCCGATGCCGTGGTGCAGAACTACACGCTGGCCGGTGGCGTCGATTGCCCTGCCGTGTCGCTCTACCTGACAGTCAGCGAATCGCTGGAAATCCTCAGCCACGAATCCCGGCTGGAAGTGGTGCACATCGCCGCCAACCTGCGCCACCATGAAGTCGAGCCCTGGTTCAATGCCGAGACGGTCGGCGGCCCGCTCCCCGACATGCCGTTTCGTGACGAACTGCTGCACTTGTGGCATTTTGCCAACGCCTGCGAAGGGCGGCGGGGGAAGCCGTCGGCAACGCAGGGTATCAACGATTACAACTTCGAGATCGACGGCGACCTGGCCGACCCTGACAGCTGTACCGTCGCGATCAGCGAGCGCAAGCGGGGCAGCCCGCTCGACAAACTGGTCGCCGAGCTGATGATCGTCGCCAATTCGACCTGGGGCGGCCTGCTTGCCGAGAAGAACATCGCCTGCATGTACCGCGCCCAGACGCAGGGCAAGGTGCGCATGACCACGTCGCCCTTGCCGCACGAAGGCCTCGGGGTGCCGCAATACGCCTGGATGACTTCGCCGCTGCGCCGCTACTGCGATCTGGTCAATCAGTGGCAACTGATCGCCTGTTTGAAGGGTGAAACCCCGGCGTTTGCGCAAAAATCGGCGGAATTGTACGGTGCGCTGCGTGATTTCGAACTCACCTATGGCGCCTACGCCGATTTTCAGCGCCTGATGGAGCGCTACTGGTGCCTGCGCTGGCTGCAGCAGCGCGAAATAACCGAAATTCAGGCAACGGTACGGCGCGAGCAACTGGTCAAGCTCGATCATTTGCCCTTGCTGTTGCGCGTGCCCTCGGTGCCGGCCGATCTGGGGCCGGGCAAGCGCCTGAAGTTGTCTGTCGACTCGATCGACCTGCTTGGTCCGGAACTCAGTTGCCGTTATCTTTGTGCGCTGGATGAAGTCTTCGCCGAAGAAGTGCTCGAGGAGGAGGAAACGCAGTGAGTGTCGCCGTGCAGCCATGGCAACCCTTCGCCCACGACAATCGTCGTCTGTGGCTGGCAATCGCCATTTCGCTGGCGGCGCACGGGTTGTTGCTGACGCTGCACTTCAGTTTTCCCGATGCGTCCAAGGCAATGCGCGAAAAAGCGCTGGATATCGTTCTGGTCAACGCCAAATCGGCGAAGAAGCCGACCGATGCCCAGGCTTTGGCGCAGGCCAATCTCGATGGCGGCGGGAATACCGATGAAAATCGTCGGGTGAAGACGCCGCTGCCGACGACCAACCAGCAGACAACGGGGAACGACATCGAACGCATGCAGCGGCGGATTCGCGAACTCGATGCCGCACAGCAGAAGATGCTGAGCGAAGCAAAGTCCGCCCGCGCTGTCGCGGCTGCCCGCAATGCAGCCGAACAGCCGACGCCGTCGCCGAATTCCAGTGGCCTCGATCTTGCCGAGTCGGCGCGGGCAATGGCCCGCCTTGAAGGCGAAATCAGCAAGAGCGTCGACGAATACAACAAACGGCCGCGCAAGAAATTCGTCGGCGCGCGCACCGAAGAATACCGTTTTGCGCAGTACATCGAGGATTGGCGCCAGAAGGTCGAACGCATTGGCACCCTGAACTATCCAGAAGCTGCGCGTGGAAAGCTTTACGGATCGCTGGTGCTGACGGTTTCGCTCAACCACGACGGCAGCCTCAACCGGGTCGACATCAATCGCTCTTCCGGATACAAGGTGCTGGATGAGGCCGCGCGGCGTATTGTCCAGATGGCCTCGCCGTTTGCGCCCTTCCCGCCGGAGATTCGGCGGGATACCGACATTCTCGAAATTACGCGCACCTGGTACTTTACTCAGGGCGATCAGGTGACGGCCAAATGACCGACCACTATTGCGTGCTGGGCAATCCCGTTGCGCATTCCCGCTCGCCGGCCATCCACGCGCAATTCGCCGCGCAAAGCGGGCAGGATGTGGTGTATGAGGCTTTGCTGGCGCCGCTCGAAGGCTTTGCCGATACCGTGCACGGCTTCATTGCCGCCGGCGGCAAAGGGGCGAACGTCACGGTGCCGTTCAAGGAAGAGGCCTTCCGCTTGAGTAACCGCCTTAGTGCGCGTGCCGAGCGGGCGGGGGCGGTCAATACGCTGACCTTTACAGCAGACGAAATCGCCGGCGACAACACCGACGGCGCCGGCCTGGTGCGCGACATCGAGGCAAATCTCGGCTTTCCCCTTGCCGGCAAGCGCATCCTGCTGCTCGGTGCCGGCGGTGCAGCGCGCGGGGTGATCGCGCCGCTACTGGCCTGCAAGCCTGCTGGCCTGACGATCGCCAATCGTAGCGCCGACAAGGCGCAGGCGCTGGCGGAGCAGTTTTCCGACATTGCTGCGGTCGACGCCGGAAATTTTGCCAAAACCGCAGGTAGCCGCTTCGACGTCATCATCAACGCCACCTCCGCCAGCCTGGCTGGTGAAGCACTGCCCTTGCCCGCCGGCATCTTTGCGCCCGGCAGCCTGGCCTACGACATGATGTACGGCAAAGGTGAAACGCCGTTCCTGGCGCTGGCCCGCGCGCAGGGTGCCGCGCACTTGGCCGACGGTCTCGGCATGCTGGTCGAGCAGGCTGCCGAGGCTTTCCTGGTCTGGCGCGGCGTACGGCCCGACAGCCGGCCGGTGCTCGCTGCATTGCGTACCCAACTGGCGGCATGAGGCGTCTGGGCCGCTGGCTCAAATGGGGATTGCTTGGCCTGATCGGTCTGTTTCTGGCGTGGCAGTTGTGGCTGCTCGGCTGGGTGCTGCTATGGAAATGGGTCGATCCGGGCACCACACGCTTCATGGAAATCCGCCTTGCGGAGCTCAAGGTCAAGAATCCGGAAGCGCAGCTCAAGAAGCAGTGGGTGCCGTATGAACGGATTTCGCCGCATCTGAAGCGCGCGATCATCGCTTCGGAAGACGCCAAGTTCGTCGATCATGAAGGCTTCGACTGGGATGGCATTCAGAAGGCGATGGAAAAGAACCAGAAACGGGGGCGCACCGTCGCCGGCGGATCGACCATCAGCCAGCAACTGGCGAAGAACCTGTTCCTGACGCCGACCAAGTCGTATTTCCGCAAGGCCGAGGAAGCCATCATCACGCTGATGCTGGAAGCGCTGTGGAGCAAGCGGCGGATTTTCGAGGTCTACCTGAACGTGATCGAATGGGGCAATGGCGTCTTCGGCGCCGAAGCGGCGGCGCGCCATTATTTCGGCATTGGCGCTGGGCAGTTGAGCCCTGAGCAGGCGGCGAAGCTGGCCGGCATGGTGCCCAATCCCCGCTATTACGACCGCAACCGCAACGCGCCCGGGCTGGCGCGCAAGACGGCGATCATCCTGTCCCGCATGCCGTCGGCCGAGCTGCCGTGATTTTGTAGGAAGCCTGTCATCCGCCCGGTGCTAGAATGATGGCCCGTTTGCGGCGCTGCACCATGAGCGAAGACAACCAGATTTCCGATACCGAAGACTTGCAGGAGCGCCTCGCCGAGGTGCAGGTTCTGCTTGCCCGGCACAAGCTGGTCGAGGATCTGGTGCATCGCCAGGAGGGGCCGCGCCACGATCTGGTCGAAGACATCGTTCACAAGCAACATCTGAATGCGCTGCAGACCAAGCTGGCACCGATGCACCCGGCGGACATCGCCTACATTCTCGAAGCGCTGCCGCTCGACGAGCGTCTGATCGCCTGGGATCTGGTCAAGGCCGAGCGAGAAGGCGAAATCCTGCTCGAAGTCTCGGACGCGGTGCGCGAGACGCTGATCGAGTCGATGGAGCGCACCGAACTGGTCGCCGCCGCCGAAACGCTCGATGCCGACGAACTGGCCGACCTCGTTCCCGACCTGCCGCAGGATGTCGTCGCCGACGTTTTCCAGTCCTTGTCGGTCGAAGAGCGCGAGCAGTTGCGGGCGGCGATGTCCTACCCCGAAGAGTCGGTCGGCTCGATCATGGATTTCGAGATGGTCACGGTGCGCGAGGACGTAACCCTCGAAGTCGTGCTGCGTTACCTGCGCCGTTTCGACGAATTGCCGGATCATACCGACCAGCTTTTCGTGGTCGACCGCGACGATCGCCTGAAGGGCGTCCTGCCCTTGAACATCCTGCTGGTCAACGAAGTCGAGGTCGAGGTCGGCGCGCTGATGCAGACCGAATTCGTCGAGCTCGAACCGGACGACCTGGCCGAAGAAGCGGCCAAGGCCTTCGAGCGTTACGACCTGATCTCGGCGCCGGTCGTCGATCCGGACGGCAAGCTGGTCGGTCGCGTCACCGTCAATGCCGTGGTGGACGTGATCCGCGAAGAAGCCGAGAGCGAGCAACTGGCCCAGGCCGGTCTGCGTGAAGAGGAAGACATTTTTGCCTCGGTCTGGGATTCGGTGAAAAACCGCTGGGCCTGGCTGGCGATCAATCTGGTGACGGCGTTTATCGCCTCGCGGGTGATCGGCGCCTTCGAGGATTCCATCGAGAAGCTGGTGGCGCTGGCGGCGCTGATGCCCATCGTCGCCGGCATCGGCGGCAATTCAGGCAACCAGACGATCACCATGATCGTGCGTGCCATTGCCATGGGTCAGGTGCAGCCCGATGCGGCGCGCCGCCTGTTGCGCAAAGAGCTTGGCGTGGCGACGATCAATGGCCTGATCTGGGGCGGCTTGCTGGGGATCGCTGCCTGGTGGCTTTACGGCAGCTTCAAGCTGGGCATCGTGATGACCTCGGCGATGACGCTCAACCTGCTGCTGGCCGCGTCGGCCGGCGTCGGCATTCCCTTGCTGCGCCAGAAGTTCGGTGCCGACCCGGCGGTCGGTGGCTCGGTGATGATTACCGCGCTGACCGATTCCGGCGGCTTTTTCATCTTCCTCGGCCTGGCGACACTGTTCCTGATGTAGCCGGTTTGAAAATCGGCCTTTTTTCGGGGTCGACCGCAACCGTCAGTGTGAGTCGGGCGTCAGCAGCTTGAGCCCGACGATGCCGGCGACGATCAGTCCGATGCTGACCAGTCGTGCCGCCTCGCGCGATTCGCCGAACAAGATGATGCCGAGAATGGCGGTGCCGACGGCGCCGATGCCGGTCCACACGGCGTAGGCCGTGCCCAGCGGCAGTACCTTCAGCGACCAGCCAAGCAGCACGACGCTGACGACCATCGCGACCAGCGTTGCCGCCGACGGCCACAGACGACTGAAACCGTCAGTGTATTTCAGCCCCACCGCCCAACCCACTTCGCAGAGGCCGGCGACGACAAGGACGAGCCAGGCTGCCCCGGAACTCACTTGAGGCTCGCGAAATAAGCATCGGCAGCGGCAATGGTCGCGGCGATGTCGGCCTCGCTGTGTGCGACGGAGACGAACCCGGCTTCGAAGGCCGATGGCGCGAAGTAGTGGCCGGCGTCGAGCATGGCGTGGAAGAAACGGTTGAAGGCTTCCTTGTCGCAGGCCAGTACCGCGTCGTAAGTGCCAGGACACTGTTCGGCGAAGTAGAGGCCGAACATGCCGCCGACGTTCTGTGCGGCGAACTTGACGCCATGCTTGCCGGCTGCCGCAACCAGACCGTCGCAGAGCGCCCTGGTTTTCGCGGTCAGGGCTTCATAGAAGCCCGGCGCCTGGATCAGCTTCAGCGTGGCCAGGCCGGCGGCCGTCGCAATCGGGTTGCCGGACAGCGTGCCGGCCTGATAGACCGGACCGAGCGGAGCGATCTGCTCCATGATTTCGCGCTTGCCACCGAAGGCGCCGAGGGGCATGCCGCCACCGACGACCTTGCCGAAGGTGGACAGGTCGGGCGTGATGCCGAACAGGCCCTGCGCGCTTTTGAGGCCGACGCGAAAGCCAGTCATCACTTCGTCGAAAATCAGCACAGCGCCGTGCTTCGTGCAGTGCTCGCGCATGGTTTTCAGGAATTCCTGGGTCGGCGCGATCAGATTCATGTTGCCAACGACCGGTTCGACGATGACCGCCGCGATGCGGTCACCGTGTTTGGCAAAGGCGTCGGCCAGTTCCTGCGGATTGTTGTAAGCCAACACCATCGTGTGCTGCGCGAGGTCGGCTGGCACACCGCCGGAAGAAGGGTTGCCGAAGGTCAAGGCACCGGAGCCGGCCTTGACCAGCAGGCTGTCGGAGTGGCCGTGATAGCAGCCCTCGAACTTGATCAGCACGTCGCGGCCGGTGTATCCGCGGGCCAGGCGGATGGCGCTCATCGTCGCTTCGGTGCCGGAAGAAACGAGGCGCACCATGTCCATCGAGGGCACCAGTTCGCACAGCAGGTCGGCGATCTCGACCTCCTTCTCGGTCGGTGCGCCAAAGGACAGGCCATCGACGACGGCAGCCTGGACGGCGGCGATCACATCAGGATGCGCGTGGCCGAGAATCATCGGGCCCCAGGAGCCGACATAGTCGGTGTACCACTTGCCATCCGCGTCCTGCACCTTGGCGCCGGCGCCTTTCTGGAAGAAACAGGGCGTGCCGCCGACCGAGCGGAAGGCGCGCACCGGGGAATTGACGCCACCCGGGATGTGCTTTTGGGCGCGTTCGAACAGTTGCTGGTTGCGTGAGGTCATGGCGTGCTTCTCTCGAAAAGTCGTTGGAATTGAGCCGCCCGGGCGGCAATGTCCGGCGCGGAGAACAGGTCGTTGATGACGGCCAGCATGTCCGCCCCGGCGGCGATCAACGGTGGCGCATTGGCGAGCGTGATGCCGCCGATGGCGCAGGTGGCTGCGCTCAACGTGGTTTTTGCCCTGGAAAACAGGTCGACCGCAGCAGGCGGGGCTTGCGGCTTGGTGGATGAGGGATAGACGGCGCCGAAGGCGACGTAGTCGGCGCCGGCCACACTGGCGCGACTTGCGGCATCCGGATCGGCGTAGCAGGAGGTGCCGAGTATCTTGTCGGGGCCAAGGACGGCGCGGGACAGGGCGAGGCTGCCGTCATCGCAGCCCAGATGCACGCCGTCGGCGCCGATCAGGATGGCCAGCGCCAGGTCGTCGTTGATCAGCAGCGAGGCGTCGAAGCGGCGGGTCAGATCGCGCAACGCATGAGCGCGGGCGACGCGCTCCGGCATCGCGCTTTGCTTGTCGCGAAATTGAACGATCCGGCAACCGCCGGCAAGGGCTGCTTCGACATCGGCCAGCAGGCGCTTGCCATCGGTCGCTTCCGGGGTGACGGCATAGAGGCCGCGCAATCTAGTCGCCATCGGTCTTCGTTTTGGGCGGATCGTTCGCTTCGTCGTACGCATCGCGGGCCCAGAAAAAGCGGTCCGGAATGAATTGGCCCATGCCGGGACGAAAGCCGTTGGCCAAGGTCTGCCAGGTGTAGTCCTGGGCGTCATGCACGGCATCATCGATGCTGGCACCACCTGCGATGCAACCGGCGATGGCCGAGGCCAGCGTGCAACCCGAACCGTGATAGCTGCCCGGCAAACGTTCCCAGCGGTCGCTGCGAATGACTCCGGCGGGGCCGTACAAGGTGTTCACCACCTCGGGCGTGTTCTCATGGGTGCCGGTAATCAGGACATACTGCGCGCCCATGTCGATCAGGCGCCGGGCGCAGACTTCGATCGACGGCTCCTCCTCGTCTTCGTCGCTTTCGGCCAGGCGCCGGGCTTCGGGCGCATTGGGGGTGAGCAGCGTGGTCTGCGGCAGCAGCATTTCGCGCATCGCGGAGATGATGTGTTCGCCGGAAAGTTCGTCGCCCCGGCCGGAAGCCAGCACCGGGTCGAAGATCAGCGGAACGTCGGGATAGTCCGAGACTATCTCGGCCACGGCCAGCACGTTCTCGACGCTGCCCAGCACACCGATCTTGAAGGCGGCCACCTGCATGTCTTCGAGCAGCAGGCGTGCCTGGCGCTCGAGCAATTCGGCGGCGACGGGATGCACGCTCTCGACGCCGAGCGTGTCCTGGACGGTGATCGCGGTCAGCGCGGTCAACGGATGGCAACCGAGACTCGTCAGCGCCATCAGGTCGGCCTGAACCCCGGCACCCGAAGTCGGGTCGCTGGCAGCGAAAACAAGGACGATCGGTGGTGAGTGGGAACTGGTGTTCATGAGCAGCGGCCCACATGGCGAAGCAGGCGGCTATTGGGTAAGATGCGCCGGATTTTATCCGAATCCGGTTATTGGCAACGCGACAAGATGAGCCACGAAAAAAACTACAAGACATGGATGTGTCTGATCTGCGGTTTCATTTATGATGAGGCACTCGGTTTGCCCGATGAGGGCATTCCGCCTGAAACGCGCTGGGACGATGTGCCGATGAACTGGGTATGCCCGGAATGCGGAGCGCGGAAGAGCGATTTCGAGATGGTGGAATTTTGACTGCGGCGTAGTATGATACGGCGCAAGAACAGCCTCCTGACGAGGGGTAAGGGGACTAGATTTGGCTGATACAAGCATGTTGCGCGACGTCAAGGTGATGGTCATTGACGACAGCAATACGATCCGGCGGAGCGCGGAGATATTTCTCACGCAGGCCGGGTGTCAGGTCGTGCTCGCCGAAGACGGGTTCGATGCACTGGCCAAAATCGCCGACCACCAGCCGAAGGTCATCTTCTGCGACATCATGATGCCGCGCCTCGATGGTTATCAGACCTGTTCCCTGATCAAGAAGAATCCCCGTTTCAAGGCGACGCCGGTCGTCATGCTGTCGTCCAAGGACGGCCTGTTCGATCGTGCGCGGGGGCGCATGGTCGGTTCCGATCAATACTTGACCAAACCCTTTACCAAAGACAGCCTGTTGCAGACAGTAGCAATGTTCGCGACGCCGGCTGCTTCCAATACTTAAAAGGATACGGAGTAATAATGCCCGTCAAGAATATTCTCGTCGTTGACGACTCTCCCACCGAGCGCTTTTTCTCGGTCGACCTGCTGACCAAGGCAGGTTACCAGGTCACCACCGCCGAGAGCGGTGAAGAGGGGATCGCCAAGGCCAAGGCCAGCAAGCCTGATCTGATCCTGATGGATGTCGTGATGCCGGGGCTGAATGGCTACCAGGCGACGCGCACGCTGACTCGCGATGAAGAAACCAAGAACATTCCAGTCATCGTCTGCACTTCCAAGGGCCAGGAGACCGACAAGATCTGGGGGTTGCGCCAAGGAGCTGCAGATTACATCGTCAAGCCGGTCAATCCCGAAGAACTGTTGAAGAAAATTGCGGCGTTGCCCTAGTCAGAATGGCAAAAAAAACCAGTCTGCGGGATTTTCAGGAGTATTTGGCCGGTCGCCTGACGACCGCTGCTCTAGGTGGCGGCGCGTCCTCGTGGCTGGGCGTGCGGGTGGGCGAGGAAAATTGGTTGATCGACCTGTCGGACAGCGGAGAAATCGTGCAGGCGCTGAAATTGACGCCCGTGCCGCTGACCCGGCCATGGTTCGCCGGGATTGCCAATATTCGCGGTAACTTGTTCGCCGTTGCCGACTTCTCGGTATTTTGTGGCGGGCTCCCGACCCCCAGAAACAACAATACCCGTTTGTTGTTGGTGGGCAGCAAGTTCGGCGCCAATGCCGCCTTGTTGGTTACCCGCATGCTGGGTCTGAAAAACCCTGCCGATTTCGTTCCGGAGCCAGTCGATCCGATGGCGCCGGCGTGGGGGGCGTTGCGCTACGCGGACGGTCAGGGCGCCATCTGGCGCAAACTTTCGGTGCGCGATCTGCTTGCCGATAATGATTTCATGAATATTGGGGTCTGATTTTTCAGAACCCGAGCGGAGGATAGACATGGCATTCAGTTTGAAGAACCTTGGATTGGGTAGCAAGGCAGACGCGGATTCACCGATGACGGTCGCGGAGGGGGCGTCATCGGACAAGCCTGCAGCGTCCGGGTCGTCGTTGTTGCCGGCATTCTTCGTTCAGCAGCCGGTAATCCAGCAGATGAAGACTTTGGGCGGCATCTTCGTGGTGCTGTTGGCTGCCATTGCCCTTCTGGTGTTCTTCAATGCGCGGGAAGCGGCCTTTGGAACGGCGTATGTTGCGGCTTCGGGTGAAATGCGCATGCTCTCCCAGCGTCTGGCCAAGGCTTCGACGCTGGCGCTGCAGGGTAATCCGGCGGCCTTCAAGCAACTCAAGGATTCCCGCGAAACATTCAGCCAACTGTTCGATCGGCTGAATTCCGGCGGCGACATCGGCGGCACGAACGTACCAGCTGTTCCGGATTCGGTTCGCCCGCAGCTTGAGGCGCTGGGCAAGCTATGGGCCGATACCGATCAGGACGCCATGGCCGTGATCGGACAGGAAGAAAACTTGGTGGCGCTGGGCAAGAGCGTCGCCACCATTGATAACGAAAACCCGGTCATGCTGGAGCTTGCCGAGCAGGTCGCGGCACTCAAGCTGCAGTCCGGAGGCGGTGCCCGCGAAATTGCTGCAGCCAACCAGCTGGTGATGTTGACCCAGCGTATTGCGAAGAATGCTTCCGCCCTGCTGGTCGGCGACGAAATCAATCCCGAGGTCGCCTTTCTGCTAGGAAAGGATACCAACGCATTCCGCGACACCCTGCAAGCGCTTGGCAAGAGTGGTGGCGATGCCGATACCCGCGAGAAGCTAGGCGAGTTGGACAAGGCGTTCAAGTCCTACCAGGCGGCGGTCGGCAGTATTCTCAGCAACATGCAGCCGCTGGTTCTTTCCAAACAGGCCGGTGCCCGAATTTTCCGTGGTAGTGAGGACTTGCTGAAGGCCACGGACGATCTGGCCAACGCCTTCCAGCAACAGGTCTCCGGAAGTGGTCGTTACGTACTGGTGCTGCTCAGTCTGGTCGTGCTGGCCGTCGGCGTGCTGGCCCTGCTGGCCAAGATCTATCTCGACGATACGCGGCGCCGCGCTGAAGAAGCCGAGGCGCAGCGTCAGGGTTCCGAACTGACCAATCGCGAGAATCAGGATGCCATTCTGCAGCTGATGAACGAACTGGGCGATCTGGCCGACGGCGACCTGACTACCACGGCGACGGTGAGCGAGAACATTACCGGCGCCATTGCCGACTCGATCAACTATACGATTGAAGAACTCCGTCTGCTGGTCGGCCGTATCAACGACGCGGCAAACCGGGTGACGGCAGCGACCGAAATCGCGCGCCGGACTTCGGCGGAACTGCTGACTGCCGCCGAGCGGCAGTCGCGGGAAATTCAGGATGCCGGTCAATCGGCTCTGGAAATGGCGCGCTCGATGAGCGAGGTGTCCGGCAATGCGACGCAGTCTGCGCAGGTTGCCCGACAATCGCTGGCAGCTGCCGAGAAGGGTACCCAGGCTGTGGAAGATTCCATCAAGGGCATGGACGAAATCCGCAACCAGATCCAGGAAACCTCGAAGCGGATCAAGCGGCTGGGTGAAAGCTCGCAGGAGATCGGTGAAATCGTGGAACTGATTTCGGACATTACCGAGCAAACCAACGTCCTGGCGCTTAACGCCGCCATTCAGGCGGCGTCGGCGGGCGATGCGGGACGGGGCTTTACCGTGGTTGCCGAGGAAGTGCAGCGTCTGGCCGAACGCTCGGCGGAGGCGACCAAGCAGATTGCCGCGATCGTGAAGACCATTCAGACCGATACACAGGATGCGGTGTCCGCCATGGAACAGTCGACTCGCGGTGTGGTTGAAGGGGCCAAGCTGTCGGATGCTGCCGGCCAGGCGCTTTCCGAGATCGGGGACGTGTCGCGCAATCTGTCCGACCTTATCGAGAACATTTCCACCTCGACACAGAATCAGGCCGATTCGGCGACTGCGGTGGCCAAACTGATGCAGGATATCCTCAGTGTCACGGAGCAGACAACGGCGGGTACGCAGCGGACTGCTGCGGCGGTCGACGAACTGAACGCGCTGGCTTCCGAACTCAAGGGCTCGGTTGCAGGCTTCAAGGTAGACTGAGCGAGAAGCGCGAGTGACTATGAACGCGGCGAGCGAATTCGATCTGGGTCCGCTGACCTGGGTCAAGGGGGAGATCGACCTGGCGCTCGAGCGCGCCACGGAAGCTCTCGGCCAGCATGAGCTGAGCGGCGATGCGACGCAACTCAAGTTTTGCCGCACCCATATTCATCAGGTACATGGTGCCTTGTCGATTGTCGGACTCGATGGCGTTACGCAGGTTACCGAGTCCCTCGAAGCCCTGTTGAATTCGCTGGAAGAACGTCGCCTGCAATTGACAAGTGAGGTTGCTGCGACGCTGGCGCAAGTCATGGCAGCGCTTCGCAAGTATCTGGATGACCTCATCGCTGGCGAACCGAACCAGCCGCTGCGCTTGTTGCCATCCTATTCCGCCTTGGCGATAGCGCGTGGTCTTGGTGCATGCAATGCAGCCGACCTTTTTTACCCCGATCTCTCCTTGCGTCCGCCACAGCGCCCCGTGCCTGTGGCGCCGCTTTCCGCCGAGCAGCTTAATGTCTTGCTGAAATCGGAGCGGGCGCGCTTTCAACGGGGGCTGCTGGCCTGGATGCAGCATTCTGGGGAGCCTGACGCCGCACTCGAAAATATGCGGGCTGCCGTCGACAATATCGAGGCGACCCAGGAGTCACCCGCTTCGCGTACATTCTGGTGGGTCGTGCAGGCCTTCATCGAGTCGCTATTTGGTCGGCAAGGAGAAGCGGAACCAGAAACGCGACAATTGCTCGCGCGTATTGATACCCAGATTCGTCGCCTGCTCGAAGGGTCGCACAGCGTTGCCGAGCGCCTCATGCGCGAGGTGCTTTACGCCGTAGCCAAAGCTCCTGCCAATTCCAGCATGCTGGTCGCCGAAGTTCAGGCGCAGTTTGGCTTGGCCGCGTTGCTATCGACCAGCGTCGTTGCGCACGAAGCGAATCCCCCACAGGAGATTGCGTTGCGCCGCTTGCGGGATACGCTTGCAGCCACCGAAGAACTCTGGAACAAGTTCTGCACCGGCAGTGGATCGGCGCTTTCGGCGTTCGAGCAGCATGCGCAGAGCTGTGCTGTACTGACCAACGAGGTTGGTCAAACAGATCTGAAACGTTTGGGACAGGGTTTTGCAGCGCTGGCCGCCTGGCTTGCCGAAGACCCGAAGCGCCACAGTGACACGGTGGCCATGGAAGTGGCGACGGCCATTTTGCTGTTGCAAAACGCTCAGGAGAATTTCCAGCG
This sequence comes from Dechloromonas sp., assembly GCA_016790845.1. Classification (GTDB taxonomy): domain Bacteria; phylum Pseudomonadota; class Gammaproteobacteria; order Burkholderiales; family Rhodocyclaceae; genus Azonexus. Next base: position 11,035 of record JAEUOH010000142.1, on the reverse strand, counting down.
TCTCGGAATGGATTTTGCGCAGCAGGTCGATCTCATGGTCGCCCGCCTCCATGCATGCATTGCCGGAAAATCGGCTGTTGTGGGCGACGAATTGCCACTGCTCGACGAGATGACGCGACGCGCCCAAGAGAAATTGCTGATTGGCCAGGTCGCAAGGGAAATTCAAAACAATCTCGCACAGGTTGAGCAGACGCTCGATGCTTTCTTCCGGAATCCCGAAAAAGGTCACGACTTATCGACACTCGAAGGTCCGCTGAAACAGACGGCCGGCGCCTTGACCATGCTAGGTCATTTCGGTGCGGTTTCACTGGTACAGGATTGTGGTGCGCGCATCAAGCAATTCGCGCTTAATGGAGCGGGGGTGAACGCCGGGGAGCACGAGGCGGTGGCTCAGGAACTGTCACTGCTGGGCTTCTTCGTCGATGCATTGCAGCATGGTGAGACCGATTTCGATGCTTTCGCGCGTCGTCTGCAGGGTGGGCAGCAGGCGCCCGAGCAAGCGGCGCAGTTCGTTCAGGAAGTTCCAGTGGACCAGGTGGCAGAGCTGGAGCACGCCTTGCCAGCGGCGGCCGAGACTGCTGCCCAGGAGTCGGAGGACAGCGACTTTTGCGATACCCTGGTTGTTCACAACCTGTTGCCTCTGGATTCCGATGCGGTGTGGAAACCGGCTCCGCCACCAAGCGAGGTGGAAAGCGTTCCGGCCCAGATGCTGGAAGATATTGTGCCTTCCATGCAGACGCTTCAAGCTGCCCAGCCGGGCCATGCGGAAATTGATGCCGAACTGCTTGCCATCTTCCTCGAGGAGGCTCATGAGGTACTGGCAACCATAGGTGAACAAACGGCGCTCCTCTCAACGGATGGCGATCATCTCGAAGCACTGACCACGATCCGTCGCTCGGCCCATACGCTCAAGGGCAGTGGCCGCATGGTCGGGCTTGTTGATATGGGCGAGGCTGCCTGGGCCCTCGAGCAGACATTGAACATGTGGTTGCGGCAGGACATGCCAGTGACACACGACCTGCTGGCCTTGATCGCGGATTCGCATTCGCTCTTTTCCCGTTGGGTCGCGGCGCTTGAACAGGGTACCGGAGATATTCCCGATCCGGCGGCGATGGTGGAGATGGCGGAACTTCTGCGCAGCCAGGAGTCGACTCCCGTCGTCCAGTCGCTGGATATGGCTCCGTCACAGCAGGTGGAATTGCCTGTTGCATCGGTAGTTGAGGCGCCGTCGATGGTGGTCGATTTGCCGCCGGTGCCCGATCAGGTTTTCGAAGCACCGCCTGCTGCGCCGGAGTTCACGGAAAGCTTCGAGTTTGCTGAGCTGGCCGAAGAAGCGCCGTCGATGGCCCTCGATCTGCAGCCTGTACCTGAGCAGGTATTCGAGGCTCCCCCCGCTGCGCCGGAGGTGGCCGAGGAATTCCAGATTGCCGGGTTGGGCGACGAAGTGCCCGCGATGGAAATCGAACTGCAGCCGGCATCCGGCTGGGGATCCGATGCATCTGTCGTGCCGGAAGTCGCGCTCCCGATGGAGACAGTTTCCGAAGGCGCGGTCCCGATAACAGAAGAGTTTGAATTTGCCCTTCCTGCTGATGAGACACCGTCAGCGGTCGTCGAACCGCAGCCGGAACCCGAACAAATTACCGATGTTCCGGGAGTAATGCCGGAATTCGTAATGGACGTCGTTGCCGAAGCCACGCCGGAAGCGGTAGAGGCGTTTGAATTCGATTTGTCCGAAGAACTGTCGCCGGTCGAGGTAGTCGCAGCGGAAGCCTTCGAGGTGGCGCCCGAGGCAGCCTGGGATGTTTCGCTGGACAGCATAGCCGAGCAACAGGCCAGCGAAGAGCAGTTGTTGCGGTCGACACCGGAATTTGCCGAAATTCCGGAAACTCCTCCCCCCGCTCCGACGTTGTACGATATTTTCTGCGACGAGGCGCGTGGGCATCTGCAGACCCTGATTGGCTCCTATGCCGAACTCGAGGTCAATCCGCTGGCGGCTACGTCCGCCGAGATGACGCGGGCCGCTCACACTCTGGGCGGCATTGCCGGCACCGTCGGCCTGATGCCACTCAATCACCTTGCCATTGCGCTTGAACACGCCCTGCTCAGGCGAGATGGTTCGGGTCGGCCGGATAGTATCGAAGGACTGGAAACGGTTCGTCAGGCCATCATCACCCTGGAAGGTATGTTTGCCGGGCTGGCCCGTCAGGAAGCGCCCGAGGAGCAGTTCCAGCTAATTTCCGCGCTTGAGGATGTCTTCCTCGTCGCTCCGGTTGTCGAGGTTCCCACGGTGGAGCCTGAGATTCCGGTCGCAGACCAGATCGCCGAGCCGCAGGCAGCGGTCGAAGCCGCGCCGGAAGCGGCGGTACAACAGCTTCAGGCCGCGGCGCCAGCAGTAAAGCGCCTGCAGGATGAACTTGACGAGCAGTTGCTGCCGATCTTCCTTGAAGAAGCTCAAGATCAGCTACGTGAACTGACGGTTCAGTTGCGTCTGTGGCGCGGTGATCTGGCCAGTGACGCCCAGCCGCATGCGATTGCCCGTCTGCTCCACACCTTCAAGGGCAATGCGCGGATGGCCGGTGCCATGAACCTCGGCGAATTCACCCACCTGCTTGAATCGCGCGTCGAGGATGTGTTGCGCTCAGGCGCGGCAACGCCCGCCTTTATCGACGAAATCGAAGGTGGCTGCGATACCCTTGCACAATCCGCAGAGCGTTTGCGCAGTGGCGATACTTCGATTCCGCAGCCGCTTGCTGCCGCGGTAGGCGAAGCGCCAGCGGCCGAAGTTTCCGCCGTTGCCGTCCATCTGGATACGGATCGCGAGCATGATGCCGAGGCCGGCGCGCATCGCGCGACCTTGCGCGTCAGGGCCGACCTCATCGACCGCCTGGTCAACGAAGCCGGCGAACTCTCGATCGCCCGTGCCCGGATCGAAGGCGAAATGCGCAGCCTGAAGGGCTCGTTGCTGGATCTGACGGAAAACGTCATTCGCCTGCGTCGCCAGTTGCGCGAAATCGAAATTCAGGCCGAGGGCCAGATTCAGGCGCGCGTCGCTCTGGCGCATGACGGCATGGGCGATTTCGATCCGCTCGAACTGGACCGCTTTACCCGCTTCCAGGAACTGACGCGTTTCATGGCCGAGTCGGTCAATGACGTCGCGACCGTTCAGCAGAACCTGCTCAAGAACCTCGACGACGCCAATGCGGCCATTATTGCCCAGGCCCGACTCAATCGCGGCTTGCAGCAGGAACTGATGGGCGTACGCATGATGCCGTTCGCCAGCCAGGCCGAACGCCTGTTCCGCATCGTGCGGCAGACAGCGAAGGAACTCGGCAAGCGCGCCAACTTCGACATTGTCGGCGGGCAGGTCGAACTCGACCGCTCGGTGCTCGACAAGATGATGGCGCCGCTCGAACACATGCTGCGCAATGCCGTGGCGCACGGTATCGAAGCGCGTTCCGAGCGGGTTGATGCCGGCAAGTCGGAAATCGGCGAAATCACGGTTTCGCTGGCACAGGAAGGCAACGAAATCATCCTTTCGATGGCCGACGACGGGCGAGGTCTCGACGGCGAGCGTATCCGAGCTCGCGCCGAGGCGATGGGCTTGCTGGCACCCGATGAGTTCGCCGACGAGTCCATGCTCTACGACCTGATTTTCCGACCGGGCTTCTCGACGGCAGGCGAAGTCAGCCAACTGGCCGGTCGCGGTGTCGGCATGGACGTGGTCAAGACCGAGGTCGCCGAACTGGGCGGGCGCATCGAAATCGTCTCACGCTTGGGTCACGGCACGACCTTCCGCCTCTACCTGCCGCTGACTCTCGCGGTAACCCAGACCCTGTTGTTGCGCGTTGGAACGCAGGTGTATGCGGTTCCCTCGACGATGATCGAGCAGGTGCTGGAACTGAAGGAAGGGCCGCTTGCCGACCTCCGTCAGAAGGGCGAAGTGGAATGGCAGGGCAATCGCTATCCGTTCAACTTCCTGCCGCATCTTCTGGGGGATACAGCGGCGACACCCGAAGTGCAGCGCCGCTACTGGATACTGCTTCTGCGTTCCGGCTCCCAGCGTGTCGCGATTCAGGTCGATGAATTGCGCGGCAACCAGGAAGTAGTGGTCAAGAACATCGGCGCCCAGCTCGCCCGGGTCGTCGGTATTGCGGGTGCCACGGTGCTCGGCGATGGTCAGGTCGTGCTCATACTCAATCCGGTGGCCTTGGCCAGTCGGGCGCCCGTCGTCAGCTACCAGACGTTCGCAGAGCCGGTACAGGAAGTCGTGGCGCCGCAGCCTGTGGCGACCTTGCCGACAGTCATGGTGGTCGACGATTCGCTGACCGTACGCAAGATCACCAGCCGCCTGCTGACCCGCGAGGGCTATCAGGTCGTGCTCGCCAAGGACGGTGTCGATGCGCTGGAACAACTGATCGAAGTGGTTCCCGACGTCGTCCTGTCCGACATCGAGATGCCGCGGATGGATGGTTTCGACCTGTTGCGCAACATCCGTGCCGACAAGCGTCTGGGCAACCTGCCGGTGATCATGATTACCTCGCGCACGGCCGACAAGCATCGCAATTACGCGATCGAGATTGGTGCCACCGAATACCTTGGCAAACCCTACGACGAGGATCAGTTGCTCGACCTGATCGCCACCCACATCAAAGCGAAGCAGGCTTCCTGACGGCTCCGTAACGGGCCAGGGTATCTACCCTGGCCTGTGCATGATCGATTATCGGGATCGGATAGTCGCGGCCGATGAGGACACCTGAAGCCTGCTGCTCGAGCGGGCCCATCTGCCATGGTGAGTGAATTTGCCTGCCCGTCAGGCTTCCCAGTTCGGGGACGTATTGACGGATGAATTTACCGTCCGGGTCAAATTTCTCCGATTGCGTGACCGGGTTGAAAATGCGGAAATAGGGCTGGGCATCGCAGCCGGTAGAGGCAGCCCATTGCCAGCCGCCGTTATTGGCAGCAAGATCGAAATCGATGAGTTGGTCTGCGAAGTACTTTTCGCCCAGGCGCCAGTCGAGGCCGAGATCCTTGGTCAGAAAGGAAGCGACGATCATTCGCAGGCGGTTGTGCATCCAGCCGCTGTGATTCAGTTGGCGCATCGCCGCATCGACCAGCGGGTAGCCGGTTTGCCCGGCGCACCAGGCAGCGAAACCCTCGGGCCAGTCGTTCCAGCGAATGGCATCGAACTCCGGCTTGAAGGCGCCTTCTGCGACACGCGGAAAATGGTCGAGGATCATGAAGTAGAAATCCCGCCAGATCAGTTCGGTCAGCCATGCATCGGCGTGCAGTTCGAGCGCGGCACGAACCAGCTTCCGTAGTGAAACGGTGCCGAAACGCAGATGCACCGAAAGGCTCGAACTGCCCTTGGCTGCCGGAAAGTCACGCAATTCCCGGTAGTGCATGATGGAATTATTCTGGAACCTCTTCCACAACAAGCTAGCGCCGGACATGCCCGGATGGATGTCAAGAATCGCCAGATCGGTTTTCGCGAAGCCGATCTCGGGCAGCGCCGGAACACCGGCCAGCGCCAGCCCCGCGAGCTGGCCGGTGGTGCCGGTGCAGGAAGCGTAGTCTGCTGCGGTCAACCGCTTCAACCAGGCATTTTTGTACGGCGTAAAGACGGTGAATGGCTTGCCGCCCTGGGTCAGCACCTCGTCACGATCAAAAATGACCTGATCCTTGCAAAGGTGAAACGCAATGCCGCCGGTTTGCAGCATCTTCGCCACCTTGCCATCGCGCAGCTTCGCGTAGGGCTCGTAGTCACGGTTCGCGAAGACGGCCGAAACCCCGAGTTCCCCGGCGAGTTGTGGAATAAGCTCGCTGGCCTTGCCGTGGCGAACGATCAGCCCGCCGCCCCTGGTGCGCAAGGCGTTATCCAGTTCGACCAGCGATTCGTAAATGAAGTGGACGCGGCGGTCGCTTCTGGACGGCAAGGCATCGAGGATAGTGCTGTCGAAGACGAAGGCGCAATACACTTGCCGCGCCTGGCTCAGGGCCGCCGCAAGGGCCGCATGGTCTTGATCCCGCAGGTCACGGCGAAACCAGACGAGGGCTTTTTCGAGATTCATGGTTGGTTTGTACCCCGGTGGCGATTAAAATTCCAGCATGGATAGCGTTAATCTTACCGATAACTTTCTGATCGCCATGCCGACGCTGGAAGACCCCTATTTTTCCAATGCGCTGGTCTATATCTGTGAGCACAATGAGCACGGGGCGCTGGGGATTATCGTCAATCGGCCAATCGACATGAATCTGGCCGGCCTCTTCGACAAGATCGACATCAAGCTCGAAGCCGACAGCTTGGCCAACTTGCCGGTTTACTTCGGTGGCCCGGTACAGCTAGACCGCGGATTCGTCCTCCACCGCCCGGTCGGTCAGTGGCAATCGACGCTGGCCATCAACAGCGAAATCGGGCTGACCAGCTCGCGCGACGTGTTGGCGTCGGTCGGTAGCGCCGGCCTGCCGGCGGAAATCCTCGTTACCCTCGGTTATGCCGGGTGGGATGCGGGGCAGCTTGAAGACGAACTGGCGCAGAATTCGTGGCTGACCGTGCCGGCGAAGGCCAGCATCCTGTTTGACCTGCCGCCTGAAGAGCGCCTGCCGGCGGCCATGCAGAAGCTCGGTATCAGCTTCACCCAGCTTTCCGACGTTGCCGGGCATGCCTGAGGGAACTGTTCTGGCGTTCGACTTCGGCGAGAAACGCATTGGCGTCGCCACTGGTGAAACCCTGCTTGCCAGCGCCCATCCGCTAACCGTGATCCATGCCGAATCCAACGATGACCGCTTCGCCGCCATTGGCAAACTGGTCGATGAATGGCGGCCGGTGCAACTGGTGGTCGGCTTGCCGACCCATGCCGACGGCACGCCGCACGACATGACCCGTCTCGCCACCAAATTCGCCGAGCGCCTGCAACGCCGCTTCAAGCTGCCCGTTGCCCTGGCCGACGAGCGCCTGACTTCGCTCGATGCCGAGGCGCGGCTACGCGAAACCGGCCGCAACGCCCGAACCGCAAAACCGCTGCTTGACGCGGTAGCCGCACAACTCATCCTCCAAACCTGGTTTGAAAGCCCGCATCATGTCACCCCTGCCCAACCCGCTGCCTGACGCCGAGGCCCAATGCCGCCAACTGGCCGAGCTGATTCGTCCGCAACTTCACAAGAACCCCGCGCTGGTCGGTATTTTCAGTGGCGGTGCCTGGATCGCCGAGCGCTTGAAAACCCTGCTCGCCCTAGAGGAAGACATCGGCATGATCGATGTTTCCTTCTATCGTGACGACTTCGCCGAAAAAGGCCTGCATCCGCAGTGTCGACCGACCGCGATTCCTTTCGATGTCGAGGGGCGCCACATCATCCTGGTCGATGACGTCCTCTATACGGGCCGGACGACGCGGGCCGCGATCAACGAGCTATTCGATTACGGCCGTCCAGCTTCGGTGGCTATGGCCGTACTTGCCGACCGCGGCGGACGCGAGTTGCCGATAGGTGCCACTTATTGCGTCTGGGATGTGGCGCTGCAAGACGGCGAGAATCTGGTGCTTGGCCGGCAGGAAGACGGCCAACTCGCCTGGAGGCTGGAAAATGCATAACCCGCAGTTGAACGAGGACGGCCAACTGATGCACCTGCTGTCGGTTGAGGGGCTTCCGCAAAAAATCCTGACACAGATTCTCGATACCGCTGCCTCCTTCATGGAAGTCTCGGCGCGCGACGTCAAGAAGGTGCCGCTGCTGCGCGGCAAGAGCGTTTTCAACCTGTTCTTCGAGAATTCCACGCGCACGCGCACGACCTTCGAGATCGCCGCCAAGCGCCTGTCGGCCGACGTCATCAATCTGGACATCAACAAGTCGTCTACGGCCAAGGGCGAGACCCTGCTCGACACCATCGACAACCTGGTCGCCATGCACGCCAACCTGTTCGTCGTGCGCCATGCCTCCAGCGGCGCGCCTTTCCTAATAGCCGAGCATCTTCAGCGCATCGGCCGCGACGACGTGCACGTCGTCAATGCTGGTGACGGACGCCATGCGCACCCGACGCAGGGCCTGCTCGACATGTACACGATTCGCCACTACAAGAAGGACTTCACGCAATTGCGTGTCGCCATCGTTGGCGACATCCTGCATTCGCGCGTCGCCCGTTCCGACATCCACGCCCTGACCACGCTGGGCGTGCCGGAAGTCCGCGCCATCGGCCCGGAAACCCTGCTGCCCAAGCACCTCGACAAGCTCGGCGTGCATGTCTTCCACGACATGAACGAGGGCCTCCGGGACTGCGACGTCATCATCATGCTGCGTTTGCAGAATGAACGTATGACCGGCGCCTTGCTGCCCTCGGCCGGCGAATACTTCCGCCACTATGGCTTGACGCCGCAAAAGCTGGCGCTCGCCAAGCCGGACGCCATCGTGATGCATCCGGGGCCGATGAATCGCGGCGTCGAAATCCACTCGGCGGTCGCCGACGGTTCGCAGGCCGTCATCCTGCCCCAGGTCACCTTCGGCATTGCCGTGCGCATGGCCGTCATGAGCATTGTTGCGGGGAACTGAGCCATGAATATCGTCATTCAAAACGGTCGTGTAATTGACCCCAAAAACGGCGTCGACCGCAACAGCCCATTGTTCATTGCCGACGGCAAAATCGCCGGGCTGGGCGAAGCGCCGGCCGGCTTCGTCGCCGATCAAAGCATCGATGCCTCCGGCTGCGTCGTCTGTCCCGGTCTGATCGACCTCGGCGCCCGTCTCAATTCCATCGAAGCCGAACTCGCTGCCGCAGTGGCCGGTGGCGTAACCAGCGTCGTCGTGCCGCCGGATGCCGATCCGCCGCTCGACGAACCCGAACTGGCCGACCGCCTGGTGCATCGCGGCGCCGAAATCGGCAAGGCGCGTGTCCTGCCCTTGGGCGCCCTGACGCTCGGCCTCAAGGGCGAACGCCTGGCCGAACTGGCTGGCCTGAAAAAGGCGGGTTGCATCGCTTTCTCGCAAGCCAACAAGACGGTCATCGATACCGAAGCCCTGCTGCGCGCCATGGAGTACGCCGCCACCTTCGATTTCGCCATCTGGCTGCAACCGCAGGACTATTGGCTGTCGCGCAACGGCATCGCGCACGAAGGCGAAGTGGCTAGCCGCCTCGGCCTCGCCGGCATTCCTGTCGCGGCCGAAACCATTGCTATCGGAACCATCATCCAGCTGGTGCGCGATACCGGCTGCCGGGTCCATCTGACCCGCATTTCCTCGGCTGCCGGCATGGCGCTGATCCAGCGGGCGCGCCACGACCGGTTGCCGATTACCTGCGATGTCGGCGTCCACCATCTGCTGCTGACCGAAAACGACATCGGTTACTTCAATCCGCACGCCCGATTCACACCCCCGCTGCGGGCGCAGGGCGACCGGGTAGCGCTTTCGACGGCTGCGGCCAGCGGGCTGGCGGCCATCTGTTCCGATCACACGCCGGTCGGCGCCGACGACAAACTGCTGCCCTTTGGCGAAGCCAAACCGGGGGCGACGGGCCTCGAAGTCCTGCTGCCCCTGACCCTGAAATGGGCCGAAGCAGCCAAGGTGGATTTGTCGACAGCCGTGGCCCGGATTACCGCTTTGCCCGCCGAGGTGCTCGGTTTGCCGAGTGGCCATCTGGGCGTTGGCGCAGTCGCCGATGTTTGCATCTTCGATCCGGAAGCGACATGGCAATTGACCACGGATGCCTTGAAAAGCCGGGGCAAGAATTCGCCTTGGATCGGCTACATGATGACCGGCAAGGTCAAGACCACGCTGGTTGGCGGAGAGATGGTTTTTCAGGCTGCTTGATCCGGCCTGTTGCGGTCGACCCCGGAAAAAGGGCAAAAATCAAACCCCGCAGGGCGCGGCGAAGCGGGCGATGGCGTCCTGCGTCGCTCCCTGTATTTCCAGCACCTTGCGCCGCGATGTCTGACCGCTTTTCAGGCTGACGGCGCCCTTAGGCAGGCTCAATGCATCGGCAATAAAGCGGAGCAGCGCCTCGTTGGCCTTGCCGTCGACCGGCGGGGCGGCAAGGCGGATTTTCAGCGCATCGCCATGCAGGCCGGCGAATTCGCTCTTCTTCGCACCGGGCTGAATGTGCAGGGTCAGCGTGATACGCCCGTCTGCCGCGACGCGCAGCCAGTCGCTCACAGGAAGATCAGCAGCGCCTGCAGCAGCAGAATGACGACCAGCGGCGACAGATCGATACCGGAAATGGTCGGCAGTATGCGGCGGACAGGGTCGAGCAGCGGCCGCGTCAATTGGTAGATCGGCGCTGCCAGCGGCGAGTAGGGGTTGATCCACGACAGCACGGCTTGCAGGATCAAGGCACCGATGAAGAGGTAGACGGTCAGACGGAGCAGGCTGCGCACGGCGAACCAGCCGACCATCAGGCCCAGTGTCAGGCTGTCGGCGACCAGCGGTTGGCCGGATGCGCCGATCAGCAGGCCCGCCAGCAGCAGTTGCAGCATGAACGCCGCGAACAGGCTGGCCCAGTCGAAGCCACCAATGCCGGGGATGATCCGGCGCAAGGGCTTGACCGCCCAGTTGGTCAGCGTCATCACGAAGCCGCCGAGCTGGCCGCCAAAGGAAACGCGCAACGCCTGCATGATGAAACGCAGCAGAAACAGCGTGCAGAAAAAGCTGACGACTGCGTTGAGCAGAAAGACGATGGCCTGCATGGTCAGGCGGCACCGAGCAGCTTGCCGAGTTCGCGGCCACGCGCCTCGGCGGCCTTGACGCCGGCGACGATGCCCTCCTTGACGCCTTTTTCCGCCATCGTGCGCAGCGCCGCTTCGGTCGTGCCACCCTTCGAGGTGACCCGTTCGCGCAGCAGCGCCGCCGATTCGCTCGACTGGGCGGCCAGCGCGGCGGCGCCCTGCACTGTCTCGATGGCCAGTTGGCGGCCTTGTTCGGCGGTGAAGCCAAGATCGGCTGCCGCCTGCTGCAACGCCTCGATGAACATGAAAACGTAGGCTGGCCCGCTGCCCGAGAGTGCGGTCACTCCATCCATCTTGTTTTCATCGGCAATCCAGACGGTGCTGCCGACGGC
>JAEUOH010000048.1 GCA_016790845.1 Dechloromonas sp. | reverse complement strand
GCTACAATGCGCGCCTTCTTCGACGGCGGCTGTAGCTCAGTTGGTAGAGTCCCGGATTGTGATTCCGGTTGTCGTGGGTTCGAGCCCCATCAGTCGCCCCAGAATTTGACCCCCGCAAGCCGCAAGGTTTGCGGGGGTTTTTACTTTGGAGCAGCGCCATGTCCGATATTTCGCCGCAAGCTTTTTTTTCCGATCTCGTTCCCGAAATTGTCTGGAAGCATTTTGCGACCTTGTGCGAAATTCCTCGTGCCTCGAAGCAAGAGGCCAGGTTGCGCGGGCACCTTGAGGACTGGGCGGTTACGCGCGGTCTGTCGGCCACGGTCGATGCAGCCGGAAACCTGTTGATCCGCAAGCCGGCCAGTGTTGGTCGCGAGCATCTGCCGGGGGTTATCCTGCAGGCGCATCTGGACATGGTGTGCCAGAACAACGCCGATACACCGCACGATTTTTCGCGCGATCCGATCCGGCCGGTACGCCGCGATGGCTGGCTGGTGGCCGAGGGCACCACGCTGGGCGCCGACAATGGCATCGGCGTGGCGTTGATGCTGGCCGTGCTTGAGGATAGCGAACTCCAGCATGGCCCGATCGAGGCCTTGTTTACCGTCGACGAAGAGGCGGGCATGGGCGGGGCGCGCGGTCTGGCGGCGGGCTTGCTGCAGGGGCGGCTGATGCTGAATCTCGATACCGAGGAATGGGGCGAGTTCTATCTCGGCTGTGCGGGCGGGCTGGATGTCAATGTCCAGCGATCCGCAATTCCACAGGCCTTGCCACCAGGCTATTCCAGTTGGCGCATTGAGCTGCGCGGTTTGCGCGGCGGGCACTCCGGCGTCAATATTCACGAGGAGCGGGGGAACGCCATCAAGCTGCTGGTTCGCGTTCTGCGCGATCTGGAGGCGCGCTTGCAGGTGCGCCTTTCATCCTTGCTGGGCGGGACGGCGCGCAATGCATTGCCGCGTGAAGCGGTGGCGGTCGTGGCTGTTCCGCGCGAACGCCAAGGCGAGCTGGCACGCTACCTGGCTGCGTGGGAAAAATGCCTGCAACAGGAGCTGGCCGGCGTCGAGAGCGGGGTCACGCTTTCTTGTTCGCCTGTCGCAAGTGTCGAAGACGTGCTTCCGTTGCAGGAGCAGGCTGTCTGGCTTGCCTCGCTGCATGTCGCACCGCATGGCGTCCGGCGCATGAGCCGGCAGGTGCCGGGCGTGGTGGAAACGTCCAACAATCTCGGGATGGTGGCGCTGGCGGCGAACGGTGGTTCGTGCAACTTCATGGTGCGCTCGTTGCTTGATAGCGGTAGCACGGCGCTGGCGGACGAGATCGTCAGCTTGTTCGCGCTATCCGGCACCGTTGCGGAAAAAGCTGGCTACTATCCCGGATGGGCGCCGAATCCGGCCTCGCAGTTGCTGGCTTTGTGCCAGGCGGTCTATCGGCGGGAATTCGCTGCCGAGTCGTCGGTACAGGTGATTCACGCCGGGCTCGAGTGCGGCATCATTGGTGCCAAATACCCGGGGCTGGACATCGTTTCTTTCGGACCGACCATACGCGGTGCGCATGCGCCGGGCGAATCTGTCGATATTTTGTCGGTCGACCGTAGCTGGCGGCTGTTGCGGGCAATCCTTGCCGAGGTAAGCTGAGCGCTTCAATTATCGGGAGCGTCGCAAGATGAAGTTCATATCGTATTTGCTGGCCATGCTGGCGCTGAGTGCTTGCGGTGTGGAAACCGCGAGCACAGCGGCGACAGGCGCCGCGATCAAGAAGCAGGAACTCGAACAGGGCAAGAAGACGATGGAGCAGATGCAGCAGAGGCTCGATCAGGCGAACTTGCAGGTTCAGCGACGCGCAGAGCAGGCCGGCGGCGACAAGTAGGCGTCAGCGCCGGCGCAAGGCCTCGCGGCGGGCGAAGCCCAATTTGGTCGAACGCTCCATTTTTTGTACGAAGGCCGGGAAATCGAGGCCGTGGTTGGCGCGCAGTTCCTTGGCGAAGCTGTGCAGCCAGCGCCAGCGCGGCTCGAAATGACGTTCCTTGAAGGCGTAGAGCACGTGGTTGCCGTCGTCCGGCACCGAAATCACGATCACCTGGTCGTCGAAGACATGCATCGCTTCGCCGATCAAGCCGGCGTAGCTGTCCTTTTCGCCGGCCAGGTTGATGACCAACACGCCGTTGCCCGCCAGCTTGGCGAAGGCGTTTTCGAAAAATTCTCGGTTGGCCAGACTGGGTGCGAAGCCAGTCTTGTCGAAGGCATCGACGAGCAGGGCATCGATGCCTTTTTCGGTATGTTCAAGGTAGTCGGCGCCATCGGCCTCAAGGATTTGCAGGCGCGGGCCGTCGGGCGGCAGCAGGAAGGTTTCGCGCCAGGCGATCACTTCCGGGTTGAGTTCGACCGCCGTCATTTGGGCGCCCGGCAGGCGGTGGTGGCAGAATTTGACTAGCGAGCCGCCGCCGAGGCCGATCAGCACGAGGCGTTTGGGGCGCGGATGAAAGAGCAGAAAGGCCATCATTTTCTGCGTGTACCGCAGCATGAGGTCGTTTGGCGTCTTGAGCGACATTTCGCTCTGCATCAGGCGCACGTTGAAATAGAGAAAGCGCGATTTGCCGTCGTCGATGACGAAGGGCTTCGGGTAGCTTTCGTCGAGCAACCGGGCGCGCAATTCGCCGGCCTTGGCCCAGGCCGGTTCATGCAACAGGACAGTGCCCGTTTCGACTTCGAACGGGCTCGGTAATTCGTAGGGCTGGGTCAAGCGGGCTGCTTAATCGGGCAGATCGGCGGCGTGGAGCAGGAAGACGAATTCGTCACCGGCGGCGGTGTCGAGCCAGGTGAAGGGCAGCGTCGGATAGGCGGCTTCGAGTTCCGCCCGGTTGTGGCCAATCTCGACGACTAGCAGGCCCTCTGGGTTCAGGTGCTTTTTGGCTTCGCGCAGAATGATGCGGGTGAAGTCGAGGCCATCCTGCCCGGAACCGAGCGCCATAACGGGTTCGTGCAGGTATTCCGGCGGCAGCGCGGCGACCGAGTCGGCATTGACGTAGGGCGGGTTGGAGATGATCAGGTCGAAGCGGCGGCCTTGCAGTTTGGTGAAGGCGTCGGACTGGATGATCTCGATGCGTTCGTTCAGCTGGTATTCCTCGACGTTGCGCTCGGCAACGGAAATGGCCTCTTTCGAGAGGTCGACCGCAACCACCTGCGCTTCCGGAAAAGCAAGCGCGGTCAGGATCGCCAGACAGCCTGAACCAGTGCACAAATCGAGCGCCGAGCCGATGGCCCACGGATCTTCGACCCAGGGCGACAACTGTTCATGCAGCAGTTCGGCGATGAAGGAGCGCGGCACGATGACGCGGTCGTCGACATAGAAACGATGCTCGCCGAGCCACGCTTCGTTGGTCAGGTAGGCGGCGGGCAGGCGGTCTTCGCAGCGGCGGCGGTAGATTTCGAGCAGCGCCGCGCGTTCACTGGCCAGCAGGCGAGCATCGAGAAAGGGTTCAAGGCGGTCGAGCGGCAGGTTGAGGGTGTGCAGGGTCAGGTAAACAGCTTCGTCCCAGGCGTTGTCGCTGCCGTGGCCGAAGAATAGGCCGGCGGCGGTGAAGCGGCTGACCGCGTAGCGGACGTAGTCGCGAACGGTAGCCAGTTCGCTGATGGCGGCGGTGTCGGTCATGCGCTGAGCAGTTGTTCCAGGATGCGGGTGTAAATGGCCGAGAGCCTTGGCAGCGCGGTAATGTCGACGCATTCGTCGATCTTGTGACTGGTGGCGTTGACCGGGCCGATTTCCAGCAACTGGGCGCAAATGTCGGCGATGAAACGGCCGTCCGAGGTGCCGCCGGTGGTCGATAGTTCGGTTTCAATCCCGCAGATTTCCCGGATTGCGTTGCTCGCTGCTTCGGCCAGCGGGCCGCGCCCGGTCAAGAAGGGGCGGGCGCCGAGCGTCCAGTCGATCTCATATTCCAGTTCGTGCTTGTCGAGAATGGCGCTCAAGCGCTGCTGCAGGCTTTCCGGCGTGCTGGCGGTGGAAAAGCGGAAATTGAACTTGATCTCGACGCTGCCGGGCACGACGTTGGTGGCGCCGGTGCCGCCGTGAATGTTGGAAATCTGCCAAGTGGTCGGCGGAAAATATTCGTTGCCCTGGTCCCACTCGGTGTCGCCAAGTTCGGCGAGGGCGGGGGCGGCTTCGTGGATCGGATTGCGGCCGAGATGCGGGTAGGCGATGTGGCACTGAATGCCCTTGACCGTGAGCTTGCCGGACAGCGAGCCGCGCCGGCCGTTCTTGATCATGTCGCCCAGCGTGTCAACCGAGGTCGGCTCGCCGATGATGCAGTAATCGAGGCTTTCGCCGCGCGCCTTGAGTGCGTCGACGACGGCAACGGTGCCGTCGTTGGCGTCACCTTCTTCATCGGAGGTGAGCAGGAAGGCGATCGAACCGGGATGGTTGGGATTGGCGGCGACGAAGGCTTCGGTTGCGGTCAACATCGCTGCAAGGGAGGACTTCATGTCGGCGGCGCCGCGCCCGTAGAGCATCCCGTCACGGATTTCCGGGGCGAAGGGCGGCGAGGTCCATTTGTCGAGCGGGCCGGTCGGTACGACGTCGGTATGGCCGGCGAAGACGGACAGCGGCTTGCTGGTGCCGCGCCGAGCCCACAGGTTGGTAACGCCGTTGCGGTTGATGTACTCGATCGAAAAGCCGAGCGGCTGCAGGCGGGTCGCGATGATTTCCATGCAGCCGGCGTCGTCCGGCGTGACCGAGGGGCAGGCGATGATTTGCCTGGCCAGTGTCAGGGTGCTGTCTTTCATTGGCTTTATTGGTCGCCCTGGTCGTCCAGGCTCAGCGTGAATTCCTTGAACGATGCGCCGCCGGCATTGGTGCTGTCGAAGTCCAGCGCGGCGTCCGGTTTGCGTTCGTCTTTAGTACCGGTCGGGTTGATCTCGGCGTTGTTGATCAGCCACGACAGGTTGGTTGGCGAATCGGCGTTGGCCAGCGCTTCTTCCAGCGTGATGATGTTCTCGCGATAGAGACGGAAAAGATCCTGCTCGAAGGTCTGCGATCCCGGGGCCAGCGTCTGTTCCATGGCGTCCTTGATGCCTTGTACCTCGCCGCGTTCGATCAGTTCGCTGATATGGCGGGTGTTGATCATCACCTCGCAGGCCGGTGCCCGTTTGCCATCCGGCTTGCGTACCAGGCGCTGCGACATGATGGCGCGCAGGGCGACGGAAAGATCGAGGAACAGCGCCGGCCGGTTTTCCAGCGGGAAGAAGCTGATGATGCGGTTGAGCGCGTGGTAGCTGTTGTTGGCATGCAGCGTCGCCAGGCACAGGTGGCCGGTCTGCGCGTAGGCGATGGCCGCCTGCATGGTTTCCTTGTCGCGGATTTCGCCGATCAGGATGCAGTCCGGTGCCTGGCGCATGGCGTTTTTCAGCGCGGAGGCCCAATCCTGGGTGTCCATGCCGATTTCGCGCTGGTTGACGATCGATTTCTTGTGCTTGAAAAGGAATTCGATCGGGTCTTCGACCGTCAGGATGTGGCCGGCGCGGTTGCTGTTGCGGTGATCGAGCATCGAGGCGATGGTCGTCGACTTGCCGGAACCGGTGGCGCCGACGATCAGGATCAGCCCGCGTTTTTCCATGATCAGGTCGCCCAGTACGGGCGGCAGGTCCAGGGAAGTCAGTTGCGGAATGTTGCCGAGGATGAAGCGGACGACGATGCTGATCGATCCGCGCTGGCGGAAGATGTTGATCCGGAAGTTGCCGATCTGCGCCACGCCGAAGGAGAGGTTCATCTCCATCGTCGCCTCGAAGGTCTTGATCTGTTCCGGCGACATCAGCTCGTAGGCGATCTTCTCGATCATGTCGGGCAGCATCGTCTGCTGGTTGACCGGCATGGTGTTGCCCTGGATCTTGATGTGGATCGGCGTGCCGGCGGAGATGAAGATGTCCGAAGCCTGCTTTTCCGCCATCAACTGGAAGAGTTTGTCGAGAATCATGTCGTGACCTCCGGAACAGTCAGGCTTGGATTAAGCGCGCAACAACTCGTTAATGCTGGTCTTCGAGCGGGTTTGCGCGTCGACTTTCTTGACGATGATCGCTGCATACAGGCTATACGCGCCGTTGGCCTTCGGCAAGGTGCCGCTGATGACGACGGAACCCGGCGGGACGCGGCCGTAGGTGACTTCGCCGGTTTCGCGGTCGTAGATCGGGGTGCTCTGGCCGATGTAGACGCCCATCGACAGCACCGAGTTTTCGCCGATGACGACGCCCTCGACGACTTCCGAACGGGCACCGATGAAGCAGTTGTCTTCGATGATGGTCGGGTTGGCCTGCAGCGGCTCAAGGACGCCGCCGATGCCGACGCCGCCGGAAAGGTGCACGTTCTTGCCGATCTGCGCGCAGGAGCCGACGGTGACCCAGGTGTCGACCATGGTGCCCTGATCGACATAGGCGCCGATATTGACGAAGGAGGGCATCAGAACGGCGTTCTTGGCGACAAAGGAACCCTTGCGGACGATGGTGCCCGGAACGACGCGGAAGCCGCCCTGACGGAACTGTTCTTCGGTCCAGCCCTGGAACTTGGTGTCTACCTTGTCGTAGAAGCGAACGTCGCCGCCATCCTGTACGCGGTTGTCGCGCACGCGGAAGGAAAGCAGCACGGCCTTTTTGATCCACTGATGGGTAAACCATTCGCCGGCGATCTTCTCGGCGACGCGCAGCTTGCCCGAATCGAGATCGCCGATCACCGATTCGATGGCGGCAATGGTGGTCGGTGCCGACTGCGGCGACAGTTCGGTACGGCGTTCCCAGAGTTCTTCGATGGTGGCTTGCAGGGGGTGGGTCATGAGGTGTTCTCTCTCAGGTTACAGTTGTTGTGCGAATAGACGGATGCGCTGCGTGGCTTCAAGGCACTCAGCAAGCGAGGCGACCAGCGCGATGCGAACGAAATTGGCGCCCGGATTCACGCCGCGTATTTCACGAGCCAGGAAACTGCCGGGCAGTACGACTACATTATAGTGTTCGAGCAGGCCGCGGGCGAAGTCGGTGTCGGCGCCCGGCGTCTTGGCCCACAGGTAGAAGCTGGCGTCCGGCATGCCGGTGCCAAGCACCTCGCCGATCAGCGGCGTGCAGGCGGCAAATTTCTCGCGGTACTGGTTGCGGTTGTCGAGGACATGTGCCTCGTCGTTCCAGGCGGCGACCGAGGCTGTTTGCACCGGAAGCGCCATCGCGCAGCCGTGGTAGGTGCGGTAGAGCAGGAATTTTTTCAGGATGGCCGCGTCGCCGGCGACGAAACCGGAACGCATCCCCGGCACGTTGGAGCGCTTGGACAGGCTGGAGAACATGACCAGCCGCTCGTTCGAGCGGCCGAGCAGCTTGGCGGCCTGGAGGCCGCCGATCGGCGGGTTCGTCTCGTCGAAATAGATTTCCGAATAGCACTCGTCGGAGGCGATGATAAAGCCGTATTTGTCGGAGAGGTCGAACAGCGTCTTCCAGTCGGCCAGCGACAGCACCTTGCCAGTCGGGTTGCCCGGCGAGCAGACGTAGAACAACTGGACGCGCGCCCATTCCTCGTCGCTCAGGCTGGCGTAGTCAAAGGCAAAATCGTTGTCCGGCAGGTTGTTCAGGAAACGCGGCTCGGCGCCTGCCAGGTAGGCTGCACCTTCGTAAATCTGGTAGAAGGGGTTCGGGCTGACAACCAAGGGCACATGGCCTCGGCTGGGGTCGATGACCGTCTGGGCGAAGGAGAAAAGCGCTTCGCGCGAGCCGTTGACCGGCAGGATCTCGGTTTCCGGGTTCAGTTCCAGCCCGTAGCGGCGCTGGCACCAGGCGGCTATGGCATTGCGCAGTGCCGGGATGCCCTGCGTCGTCGGGTAATTGGCCAGACCTTTCAGGCCATTGGCCAGCGCTTCCATGATGAACGGCGGCGTCGGATGTTGCGGCTCGCCGATGGAGAGCTTGATTTCCTTGTATTGCGGGTTCGGCGTGATGTCGGCGAACAGGGCACGCAGCTTTTCGAAGGGGTAGGGCTGGAGTTGGGCGAGATGCGGATTCACGTTGCAGTCGAATGAAATGTGAGAGCGCGAATTATCCCTGAAAATCGCCTGTTTTTCGGGGTCGACCGCAACAGGCTGCCCGGAAGCGGAATTCAGTACGGAACGCGTCCCGGATTGGCGGCCCAGCATTTCAGCGGCTCCAGCGAATCCGGTAGCGGATGGTGCTCCATGACAATGCTGCGGGCTGTGAAGTGGCGGGTCAGCTCGGAATAGAGTTCGTCGTCGCAGAAGCCGATAGCCGCCGCTTCGGCGCGGCTGTTGGCGAAAACGATGCGCCCGATGCGCGCCCAATACGCCGCCGACAGGCACATCGGGCAGGGCTCGCTGGAGGCATAGAGGGTCGTATTCGGCAGATGAAAACTGCCGGCAGCAGCGCAGGCGGTGCGGATGGCACCGATTTCCGCGTGTGCCGTCGGATCGAGGCTGGCGACGACGCGATTCCAGCCTTCGGCGATGATCTTTCCGTCGCGCACGAGCACCGCGCCGAAGGGGCCGCCGTCGCCACGCTCGCTGCCCTGGCGGGCCAGTTCGATGGCGCGGCGGAGGAACAAGTCATCCGGATTCATCTGGCCGGGTCTCCTGAATGCTGCCGGGTCGATCAAATGGCGATCAAATTCACCGATGTTATTATACGGCCCCCATCAGGACAGGGTGTTTTCGCCATTGTCATCAACCGCATGCGCCTGACCAAGCTCAAACTCGCCGGCTTCAAGTCCTTCGTCGATCCCACTGCCGTGGCCGTTCCCGGCCAGCTGGTGGGCGTCGTCGGGCCCAATGGCTGCGGTAAATCCAACATCATGGATGCCGTGCGCTGGGTGCTGGGCGAGTCGAAAGCCTCCGAACTGCGCGGCGAGTCGATGATGGACGTCATCTTCAACGGCACGACGGGCCGCAAGCCGGTGTCGCGCGCTTCCGTCGAGCTGATCTTCGAAAACCTGCTGGGCAGGGCGCTCGGCCAGTGGTCGCAGTACGCCGAACTGTCGGTCAAGCGCACGCTGACGCGGCAGGGGCAGTCGGACTACTTCATCAACAACCAGAAGGTCCGGCGCAAGGACATTACCGATCTCTTTCTCGGTACCGGCCTTGGGCCGCGCGCCTACGCCATCATCGGCCAGGGCATGATCTCGCGCATCATCGAGGCCAAGCCGGACGACCTGCGCGTCTTCCTCGAAGAAGCGGCCGGCGTCACCCGCTACAAGGAGCGGCGCAAGGAAACCAACGGCCGCCTGGAAGACACCCGGGAGAACCTGACCCGGGTCGAGGACATCCGCCTCGAACTTGGCAGCCAGATGGAAAAGCTGGAAGCGCAGGCCGAAGTGGCCCGCCGCTACCATGCGCTGAACGAGCAACTGGTGCAGCGCCAACAGGTGCTCTGGCTGCTCAGGAAGCGTGAAGCCGAAACCGAGCGGCAGCGACTGTCGCTGGAGGTCGAGCGTGCCGCGACTGAACTGGAAGCGCAAAGCGCTGCGCTGCGCGAAACCGAGGCGCGTGCCGAGGAAACGCGGGAAGCCCACTTCGCCGCCGGCGATGCGCTGCACAACGCGCAGAGCGATATGTACGCGGCCAATGCCGAGGTGGCCCGGCTGGAAGCGGAAATTCGTCATCGCCGCGAA
>JAEUOH010000022.1 GCA_016790845.1 Dechloromonas sp. | reverse complement strand
GTTTCGGCGTTGAACCACGGCTCGATTTCGTGGTGGCGCAGGTTGGCGGCGATGTGCACCATTTCCAGCCGCGATTCGTGGCTGAGGATTTCCAGCGATTCGTTGACCGTCAGGTAGAGCGACACGGCCGGGCAATCGACGCCCCCGGCCAGCGTGTAGCTGTGGACGACGGCATCGGGCAGCATGGGGATCTTGTTGCCCGGCATGTAGACCGTGGACAGGCGGGCGCGGGCGACGCCGTCGAGCGGCGAGCCGTGCTCTATGGCCAGCCCGGGCGCGGCGATATGGATACCGATGCGCGAGCCAATGCCGGGCAGCTTGACGACCGACAACGCATCGTCGATTTCGGTGGTGTTGGCATCGTCGATCGAGAAGGCGCGCACGTCGGCGCGCGGCAGGTCGCTCGGCAGCCTTGGTGCAGCGAGCGCCGGGAAGCCGGTACCCTTGGGAAACTGTTCGTGCAGGAAACGTCGGTAATGCAGGAAATAGGGCGACTTGATGGCGCCGCACCGAAACAGCAGTTGCGCGGCCGTCAGCCCGGTTTCTGCGCAGGCCGCCTCGAAGGCCTTGGTCTCCGGCTTGTTGCGGTCCGGCGCGTAGAGCAGGGCATCGGTCAGCGCAGCGAATTCAGGCGGCAGGCGGAAAGCTTTCAGTTCGCCAATCCAGCCTTCCATCGCCAGCGCTTGCTGACGCTTTTTTTCAAGACTGGCCAGAGCAGCTGCGAGAATGTCGGGAGGCGCCTTGCGGAAGCGGCCCTTGCCCTTGCGGTGGAAATAGACGGGCGCGGCGTGCAGGGCAAGCAGGACCGCCGTCGCTTCGACCGGTGCGGGGTCGTGTCCGTAGTAATCACGGGCAAAATCAAGAAACGAAAATTCGCCATCGTTCGCACACTCCCACAGGAATTCCGGTTCGATCTCTTCGGCCAGCGGCGCCGCCTGCTCCAGCAAGGCGCCCGACGCGGGTTTGTCGAAACGCAACAACACCGTCGCGGCCTTGATCTTGCTTCGCTTGCCGGTGGGCAGTTCAACCTGCAAGGAGCTGTCGTTGTCGGCCATGATGCTGCCGGCCTTGAAGCCGCCATCTTCTTCAAACAATACGTTCATCGGCAGATTATAGCCCAGCGAATTCAATGATTTGCGGCACGAAGCCGGGAAAGCGGGTGAAGCTGTGATCGCCGCCCGGCAGCACCGTTTGCCGGCAAGCGGCATAAAAGTTCGCTGCCTGACGCCAGTCGAGCACCTCGTCTCCCTCTTCGAGCAACAGCCAGTAATGCCCAGGCGTCGGACGGGTGACCTGCGCCTTCAATTGATCTGCATGCGCCACGGAAAAGGCGAAGCGCTCGCCGGTGTGGAAATTTTGATGCTCGCCGATGAATTTTGCCGTTTCCAGGCGGTCGACCGCAGCAGGGTTGATCAGTACCGCATTCAGCGCGTATTTTTCCGCCAAGTGATTCGCGTAGTGCCCGCCCAGCGAACTGCCGACCAGTGTCACCGTCCCGGGTGACGACTCGATCAGCCGGCTGACACTGGCGATCGCCTCGTCCGGCACCGGCGACAACTGCGGACAAACGAAATGCCGGGCCAGGCCACGCCGGGCCATCTCGTCGGCCAGCAGTCGCGATTTCCACGACGCCGGGGACGAGCAAAAGCCATGCAGATAGACGATCAGTGGGCTGTCCATTGCACCCAGCCAAAGTGGGCGGTGAGCAGCACGACGATGCCGAAAACGATGCGGTACCAGGCGAAGGGCGTGAAATCGTGACTGGAAATGAAACGCAGCAACCAGCGCACGCACAGGAAAGCTGAAACGAAAGCCGAAACAAAGCCGACCACCCACATGCCAATGTCGTCGGCGTTGAGCAACGCGCGTTCCTTGTAGAGCTGATAGACCGTCGCGGCACCCAGGGTCGGGATCGCCATGAAGAAGGAGAACTCGGTCGCCGCCTTGCGTGACAGGCCGAAGAGCAGGCCGCCGATGATCGTCGCGCCCGAGCGCGAGGTGCCGGGAATCAGCGCGAACGCCTGGGCAATGCCCATCTTCAGCGCGTCAACCGGGTTCATCTCCTCCACGGTCTGCACGCGAATCCGGTGCTCGCGTTTTTCCGCCCAAAGGATCACGAAGGCGCCCAGGATGAAGGTCGTCGCCACGGCAATCGGATTGAACAGGTTGGTCTTGATCGCCTTGCCGAAGGCCAGTCCGAGGATGGCCAGCGGAAGGAAGGCGATGAACAGGTTAAGGATGAACCTCTGCGCCGCCTTGTCGCTGAAGGCGCCACGCGCAACGACCAAGAGGCGCTCGCGGTATTCCCAGACAACCGCCAGAATGGCCCCGGACTGGATCACAATCTCGAACAACTTGCCGCGATCGTCGTTGAAATCCAGCAGATCGCCGGCCAAAATCAGGTGCCCGGTCGACGAAATCGGCAGGAATTCGGTCAGCCCTTCGACGATGCCGAGAATCAGGGCTTTGAGGAGAAGAATCGGATCCATTGCATGCAAGCTGATTGGGAAGGCCGCATTCTACCCTCCCGGCCGGGTCAGCGCCTCCAGATCGGCAAGCCAGCGCATCGCATGCTCACGCGAAGCGCCGCACATCTCCGGCGAGGGCTGCAACCCGGAACAGCAGGCGGGGCGTTCCGGTCGGCCGAAAATCCGGCAGCGGAACTCGCCATCGAGTTGCACGCAGGGCAGCCCGGCTGGCTTGTCGAGCGAGGAGATGGAAGGCGCGATGCAGCACGCCCCGCAATTGGGCCGACAGTCCAGATCAGACCTTGCGATAAATTTCCGCGCCGGCTTTTACGAACTCGACCGCCTTGGTTTCCATGCCCTTTTCCAGCGCCTCGTCTTCCTTGAGGCCCTGCTGGGCGGCGAAGTCGCGCACGTCCTGCGTAATCTTCATCGAACAGAAGTGTGGACCGCACATCGAGCAGAAGTGGGCAACCTTGGCCGATTCCTTGGGCAGGGTTTCGTCGTGGAAGGACTTCGCCTTGTCCGGGTCAAGGCCGAGGTTGAACTGGTCGTCCCAACGGAACTCGTAGCGCGCCTTGGACAGCGCGTTGTCACGAATCTGCGCGCCGGGGTGGCCCTTGGCGAGGTCGGCGGCGTGGGCGGCGAGCTTGTAGGTGATGATGCCTACCTTGACATCGTCCTTGTCCGGCAGGCCGAGGTGTTCCTTGGGCGTCACGTAGCAGAGCATGGCGGTGCCGTACCAGCCGATCATCGCGGCGCCGATGCCGCTGGTGATGTGGTCGTAGCCGGGCGCGATGTCGGTGGTCAGCGGGCCGAGGGTGTAGAAC
>JAEUOH010000292.1 GCA_016790845.1 Dechloromonas sp. | reverse complement strand
GCTGCGAACGAAACTGCGACGGTCGAATTTCATGCCTTACTCCTTGTTTTTGGCCAACTGGGCGTCGATGCCGTTTTTGGCCAGCTCGGCGCGGGTTTTGTTCAATTCGTCGATGCGCGTGAAGGGGCCGACGCGCACGCGGTAGAAGGTCTTGTCCTGGATCATCACCTGCTGGATCACCGCCTCGATGCCCATGAAGGCGAGCTTGGCCTTCTGGTTGTCGGCGTCCTGCGCGCTACTGAACGAACCGGCCTGCAGGAAGAGCGGCGTCTTGCTTTCCTTGACCTCTTCTTTCTTGGCCTCTTCCTTCTTTTCTTCCTTCTTCGGCTCTTCCTTCTTCACCTCGGGCTTGGCGGCCTTGTCCGGCACGGCATCGGCCTTGCCGGGCAGGATGTCGTAGAACTGGAAACGCTTCTCGGGAATCGGGTCGCCCGGCTTGCCCGGCAGCGCCAGCGGCTGGCCCGGTTGCGCCGGCTGCGACGCGGCCTTGCCGTTGATGTTGCCGTTGGCCGCCATGCCTTCCTGCTTCGCCTGCTGCGGCGTCTGCACCGTCTTGTTGAAAGGCAGCGGCGATTTGTTCATGTACCAGACCACGCCGGCGGCCGCGACCACCCCGAGCACGAGGCCGATGAACATGCCGATCAGCGTTCCGCCGCCGGATTTTTTCTTCGCCGGCTGGCTTTTGCGCGGTTTCATATCGCGAGTCATGGGCTTTCCTTACATCGATTCCGGGCAGCTGACGCCCAGAATGGCGAGACCGTTGCGGATCACCTGGCGAACCGAAGTGGCAAGCGCGACGCGCGCATCGCGCAGCGCCACATCGTCAACCAGCATGCGTTCCGCGTTATACCAGCCATGAAACTCGCCGGCCAGATCCTTGAGATAGAAGGCGATCAGGTGCGGCGCCAGATCGCGGGCGCCGTTCTCGATCACGTCGCGGAACTCGGCCAGCTTGTTGGCGATCGCCAGTTCGCGCGGGTTGACGAGCAGCGCCAGGTCGGCATCGGCCAGCGCGACCGGATCACCGCCCCACTGGGCGATCACCGAGCAGATGCGGGCGTGGGCGTACTGGATGTAATAGACCGGATTTTCGTTGGTCTGGCTCTTGGCCAGATCGAGGTCGAAATCGAGGTGCTGGTCCGACTTCCTGAGCGCGTAGAAGAAACGGCAGGCGTCGTTGCCGACTTCCTTGCGCAGTTCGCGCAGCGTGACGAATTCGCCGGAGCGCGTGGACATCGAGGCTTTCTGGCCGTTGCGGTAGAGCACCGCGAACTGCACCAGCGCCACCTGCAGCTTGTCGGCATCGAGATCGAGCGCCTTGATCGCGCCTGTGACGCGCGGGATGTAGCCGTGGTGGTCAGCGCCCCAGATGTTGATGACCTTGTCGAAGCCGCGCTCGAACTTGTTCAGGTGATAGGCGATGTCGGACGCGAAGTAGGTGTAGAGACCGTTCTCGCGCTGGACGACGCGATCCTTTTCGTCGCCGAAGGCCGTCGACCGG
>JAEUOH010000246.1 GCA_016790845.1 Dechloromonas sp. | reverse complement strand
AACAGGCTCGACGGTCAGGGGTTGCATGTTCACCGGCTTGTAGGTGATCGAATTGTCGACCGGCGAGAACAGCGTGTGCTTCAGCCATTCCTTGTCGTTACGGCCGTTCGGGAACTCGGCGGTATCCGGCGCATCGTCGCGGACATGGGCCCCACGCGATTCCTTGCGGGCTTCGGCGGAAATCATCGTGGCCTTGGCGACCTCGATCAGATTTTCCATTTCGAGCGCTTCGGTACGAGCCGTATTCCAGGCCAGCGATTTGTCCTTGATTTCGAGCTGGCGAGCGGCCTTTTCGACTTCCAGGATCTTTGCGACGCCTTGCTTGAGCATGTCGCCAAAACGGAACACGCCGGCGTGATCCTGCATCGTGCGCTGCATGGCCAGACGGGTTTCGTGCACGTTGGCACCACCCTTGCGATTATCGAGTGCGGCAATGCGAGCCAGGGTCTTGTCGGCAACATCCTTCGGCAACTCGCGGTGCGCGCGACCGGCCTTGAGATCTTCTACCGCCGAGTCACCTGCCGATTTGCCGAAAACCAGCAGGTCGAGCAGCGAGTTGGTGCCGAGACGATTGGCGCCATGCACCGAGGCGCAAGCGCATTCGCCACCTGCGTAGAAACCAGGGACCACGGAATTCACATCGCCGTCCTTCGGCGCCACGACACGACCGGAGTAATGGGTCGGAATACCGCCCATCTGGTAGTGACAGGTCGGAACGACCGGTAGCGGTTCTTTCAGGCAATCGACACCGGCGAACTGCAGGCCGATTTCGTGGATACCCGGCAGGCGCTTCATGATGGTGGCCGGATCAAGGTGGGTGATGTCGAGCAGGACGTAGTCCTTGTTGACGCCACAACCACGGCCTTCCTTGATTTCGGTTGCCATGGCGCGGGAAACCACGTCGCGCGACGCCAGATCCTTGGCGTTCGGTGCATAGCGCTCCATGAAGCGCTCCTTGCTGCTGTTACGCAGGATACCGCCTTCGCCACGAACGCCTTCGGTAATCAGCACGCCGGCACCGGCAACACCGGTCGGGTGGAATTGCCAGAACTCCATGTCTTCCAGCGGGATGCCGGCACGCGCCGCCATACCCAGACCGTCACCGGTGTTGATGAAGGCATTGGTGGAAGAGTAGAAGATACGTCCGGCACCGCCGGTCGCAAAAATGGTGGCACGGGCGTGGAAGATCACGACCTGGCCGGTTTCCATTTCCATGGCCGTCACGCCGAGCACGTGGCCTTCTTCGTCGCGAATCAGGTCAAGCGCCATCCATTCGACGAAGAACTGGGTGTTGGCCTTGACATTACGCTGGTACATGGCGTGCAGCATGGCGTGACCAGTACGGTCAGCGGCAGCGCAGGAACGACGGACCGGCTTTTCGCCGAAGTTCGACATGTGACCACCGAACGGGCGCTGATAAATCTTGCCATTATCGGTACGATCAAAAGGCATGCCGTAGTGCTCAAGCTCAACAACGACTTCGTTGGCCTTCTTGCACATGAATTCGATCGCATCCTGGTCGCCGAGCCAGTCGGAACCCTTGACGGTATCGTACATGTGCCACGTCCAGTGATCTTCCTCGGAATTACCGAGCGAAGCGGCAACCCCCCCCTGGGCCGCAACGGTATGCGAACGGGTTGGGAACACCTTGGACAGTACAGCGGTCTTGAGACCGGCTTCGGACAATTGGATCGCGGAACGCAAACCGGCACCACCGGCGCCGACAATCACCGCGTCAAACTTCAGAACAGGAATACTCACGCTTACAGCCTCCAGAGAATCGCAGCAGCCCACGCGGTGTAGCCCACCAGCGCAGCAATGGTCAGAACGTGCAGGGTCAGGCGCAGGCCGGTCGGCTTCACGTAATCCATCCAGATGTCACGCACGCCGATCCAGGCGTGGTAGAACAGGCTGACGAAGAAAAGGAAGGTCAGGAACTTGATGACGCCATGGGCGAAAACACCCTGCCAAGCCTCGAAGGTCGAAGGACGAACGACCAGCAGGACAGCGGCGATAAGAACGGAGTAAACCGCCATGATGACGGCAGTGGCGCGCTGGGCAATCCAGTCCTTGAGACCGTAATGGGCGCCGACGACGATGCGGTTGATCACAGCAAAATCCCCCAGAGAACCAGAGTCAGCGGAATACTGACCGCAAAGACCACGGCGGCAGATTTGCGCGCCGCCTCTTTCTCGATACCGACATGCAGGTCAAGCAGAAGAAAACGGATGCCGGCGCAGAAATGATGCACGAAAGCCCAGAGCAGGCCCGCCAGCACGACCTTCACTGGCAGACTGGAGAAAGCCGCCTTGAACATGGCGAATGTTTCAGCGGACGCCAGGCTGGCGGAAAACAGCCAGAGCAGCACAGGCAGAAACAGGAACAAGCCGACGCCGCTGACACGATGGAGGATCGAAACCTTCCCCGGTAGCGGCAACTTGATAGTGGTCAAGTCCAAATTTTTTGGACGTTTCTTGATGGTCATTTCTGCCATGAACGTCATCCCTCGCGAATTGGTGCGGTTTTCCCGCTTTTACATCGTTTGAAAAGAGCAATAATTATACATTCAATTCTTGCCTGAACACGCCAAGCTAAGCGTTTTCCAGCATGGCGTGACGCCACTTTTTATGCTACCCGAGGTCGTTCCGATAATAATGTCGGTTCGTGCAATAAAGGCCTCGACGCCATTCGACCGGTTTTTCGCCGTAGGTGTACGCCGTCCGCTCCACCAGCAGCAGCGGTGCGCCCGCCTGCACCGAAAGTAGCTTTGCACTTGCGGGATCGGCCGCCACCGCGCGCAGATGCTCTTCAGCACGAATCATTCGGACACCATAGTCGTTCTCGAAGACGCTGTAGAGCGAGCGCTCCCCACCGCTGAGACTGGCAAGCGTCAAGCCGGAGAACAAATCGCTGACCAGATGGATTTGATCGTAGACCACCGCCTCGCCATTGAAACGGAGCAGGCGCTCGACATAAATCACCGGTTCGTCAGCGTTTAAACCCAGCGCCGCAGCAACCTCGGGATCCGCCGCCTTGGTCGTGCACGAAAGCGGCACACTGACGGTTTGCGCCGCGCTGCCATCATCGGGAACCAGCCGCAGAAATCGATAGAAAGAGCGCGGATCATCATGGCTGGCGACAAAAGTCCCCCTGCCCTGGCGGCGAACCAGCAGGTTTTCCGCCGCCATCTCGTCGATCGCCTTGCGCACCGTTCCCTGACTGACATTGAAACGTGCCGCCAGATCGCCCTCGCTGGGGATGGCGTCGCCCGGCCCCCATTCCCCCGCCTCCAGGCTACGGATCATGAAATCCTTGATTTGCCGGTAAAGAGGACTGAACGTCGGCGAAGCAACGCGAAAGGATGGACGGACTTGATCACGATTCATGGCGGGAAATTTCAGCACATTTCCCGCAGGGCGTCCACGAAAAGTTGTCTTATATAAGACACATGATGAATTGACAGCCGGACGCTGAACTTCTAACATCTTTATTCTCTCGACCGCCCTGACGCAAG
>JAEUOH010000228.1 GCA_016790845.1 Dechloromonas sp. | reverse complement strand
GACGATAACCTGCTGACGCTGGAAACCGGCAAGGTGGCGCTGGATATTCCTTCGCCCCAGGCCGGCCGGGTTCTGGCTATCCACGTCACAGCGGGCGATACAGTTGATGAGGGAGCGCCCCTGGTAACCCTGGAAGTGCCTTGACCAGCCTGTTCCAGAATTGCATCCGGTGCGCCTCCTCCAGCGTGGGATCGTAGCCACCAATGCCTCGGGTTTCAGTCGGTTGTGCGATCAGCGCAGGCCAGGCCAGCAGGCCGACCAGAACGATTGCGATGGGTAGCGAATTGTCCTTGAGCATTGGCACTCCTTCGTGGTGTTGAAACGAAAGTTTCAAAGCGAAGTCCATGCCAAAGAAATTTATAGCGTTAATTCAGTCGGTTAAAACTTCCATTTCCCGAATACCCAGGGATTCGTCGCCGGCAGGCAACACCCTTATTCGCTAGCCAGCCCGTTGTCGACCCGGAACATCGCCGGGCTCAGGTCATACTTTTGCAGCAGGCGATAAAACTCGGTCCGGTTGCGCTCAGCGATGCGCGCCGCATCGGCGACGTTGCCTCCGGTCAGTTTGAGCAACTGAACCAGATAGTTGCGCTCGAAACGCTGCTTGGCCTCGGTGTAGCTGAGCGCTTCCATCACCGGCACGCGCAAGGCGCGTTGCACCAGCGTGAGCGGAATCAGCGGCGTCGAGGTCAGCGCACAGCACTGTTCGACGACGTTGTAAAGCTGCCGCACATTGCCGGGCCAGGCGGCGGTTGCCAGTGCCTCCAGGGCATCCGGCGCGAAGCCGCTGATCGGCTTGCCGTACTTGCCGGCCACCTGCTGGACAAAATGAGCGACCAGCGGGGGAATGTCTTCCCGGCGTTCTTCAAGTCGCGGCAAGGTGAGCGAGACGACATCAAGCCGGTAGTAGAGGTCCTCGCGGAATTGTCCTTGCGCCATCGCCGCATCGAGGTCGCGATGCGTCGCCGACAGAAGGCGGACATCGACTGGCTCGGCGTGCGTGGCGCCCACCGGGCGCACCGTGCGTTCCTGCAGCACCCGCAACAGCTTGACCTGCAGCGCCAGGGGCATGTCACCGATTTCGTCGAGAAACAACGTACCGCCGTTGGCTGCCTGAAACAGTCCGGCGCGCGTGTTGGCAGCGCCGGTAAAGGCGCCTTTGACGTGGCCGAACAATTCGGATTCGAGTAATGGCTCGGGAATCGCTCCGCAGTTGATGCCGATGAACGGCCCCTTGGCGCGCGGGCTGGCAAGGTGGATGGCGCGTGCCAGCATCTCCTTGCCGGTGCCGCTTTCGCCGCGAATAAGGACGCTGGCGTCGGAGGCAGCGACCATCCGCGCATCGGCCATCAACTCGGCCATGCGCGAACTGCGAAAAACCATGCCGCTCATCCATTCGTCCGGACTCCCGCCCGGTGCCTGCGGGTCGGCATGATCCTCGCCACCTGCCGGCGCCGAAAGCTGCAACGCCTGGTCGATCTTTTCCAGCAACAACTGGCTGTCGAAAGGTTTGGTCAGGTAGCCGAAAACACCCCTTGAAGTGGCGTCGACCGCATCAGGTATGCTGCCGTGGGCAGTCAGCAGGATCACCGGCAAGCTGGGGCGGGTGCTTCGAATTTCCTCGAACAAGGCCAGGCCATCGCGCCCAGGCAGGCGCACATCGCTGACCACGGCACGCGGCGGGCTGACCGCGATGCGGGCCAGCGCCTCCTCGGCCGACGCTGCGGTCGTCACCCTGAAGCCACGGGCACGCAGGCGCATCGACAGTAGCCGGAGTATGTCCTCGTCGTCATCGACGACCAGAATATTGGCGCCACTGTCGCCAGCGGCGCTCATCGCGTGCTTCCCCCCGGGCGCGTGGCGCGTGGACGTTGCGGCAGGGTGCGCTCGATGTCGGCAAGGTTGTCGATCTTCTCCTGCAACTCGGCGGCCTTGCGCTGGCTATCCTTCAATTGCTGCCCTTGTTTATCGAACTGAATTTCCAGTTTCTGGCGCTCGCCGAAATTGTCCGCCAACAGGCGGGCAAGCGGTTGCAGCCCGACAGCGACGGGGTCCGATGACTTCAGCACCGCGTCAAGCAGGTTGAGCGCCTTGGCAAG
Source organism: Dechloromonas sp. (assembly GCA_016790845.1). Taxonomy (GTDB): domain Bacteria; phylum Pseudomonadota; class Gammaproteobacteria; order Burkholderiales; family Rhodocyclaceae; genus Azonexus. The sequence goes on along the minus strand of JAEUOH010000228.1, from coordinate 4,155 downwards.
ATCCGGTTGTCCACGCGGGTTGCCAAGCAGCATCGCCATGCGCAACTGGATACCCGGCGATTGCGGCACGGCCGCGAGCATGGCCCGCTCCCGTCCAAGTTGTGCGGCCGACATGCGCTGCAGGCTCTGGTAATAGGCGAGCGCCGACGCCTGCCCGCCGTCATCGCCCAGGTTTGGCGCGGCCTGGACGGAGGCCGGGGCGGCGGTCACTGGCGAATCGCTGACGCACCCGCCCAAAAATGTCGTTAGAGCCAACAAGGACAGCCCGACAGCCAGCATCGGACGACTACGATCAGCCACGCTATTAACGCTCTTCATCAGGTATTTCCACAACAAAATGGGCGCCAGAGGCACTCGACACCAAGCGGACGCTGCCGCCCAGGACGCGCGCCAGTTCACGAACGATGGAGAGGCCGACGCCGCTCCCCTGCCGGGGTGCCGGGGCCTTGATGCGGCCCTGGACGAAAGGTTCGAAAATCCGCTCCGCGTCTTCGGCAGCCACCCCGGGCCCCTGGTCGAGCACTTCGATGCGGAGCGTGCCGTCGGCGACATTGGCCAAAACGCTGACTTCTCCGCCTTCGGGACTGAAATCGATGGCGTTCGACAGCAGATTGTCGACGATGACAGCCACCTTCTCGGCATCGATGGAAACCGTCCGGCTCGGCGCCTCGATGCGCAAGGTCAATTGCCGCGACTGGCTGTGCAACTCCCGACGGCGTGCGGCTGCGGCCAGAAATTCGCGCAGATCCACCGCACGCCGCGCCCGGCGACTGCCCTCGAAAGCCGCCGCATTGAGGCTCAGCAAGCCTTCGATCTGCCGCTGCAGGCTGATTACGTTGTGCTGCAGGATATCGACCACCTCCCGTTGCGCGAGACCGAGCGTTCCAGGCACTTCTTCGCGCAGCAGCGCAACGCCTTCGCGCAATGCCGTCAGCGGCGTTTTGAGTTCATGCGAAACGTGGCGCAGCGTTCGCTCGCGGTCGGCCTCCAACTCGGCCAGGCGTTGCCGCAGCCAATCGAGTTGCCGCCCCAGGCGGCGAAAATCCGCCGGCCCGCCGACCACGACGGGCTCATCGAAACGCTTCTCGCCAAGGTGTGCGATCGCCTGTTCCAGCTTGTGCATCGGACGCACCAGCCACCAGCCGACCGCCAGCACCACCAGCAGCGCCCCCGCCAGCGCCATCGCGAGTTGTCCGCCCAACTGCAGCCGAACGCTCTCCAGCTGTGCCAGAAGCGCGCTGTTCTGGCTGTCGATCCAGTGCTGTCCGGACGCCTTCATCAAACCATTGAGATCGACTAGTCGCGCCATCACGGGAACAAGGGCCTCACGGGGAACGCCTTGATCCAGGCCGTCACGCAGCGCCTCTGCCTGCTGGCGCCAATCCGGCAGCAACGACCGGAGCGGCTTTGCGCCAAAGGCTTCGAGCCGGTCGACCACCGCCAGCGCCTGGCCAAGATGTTCGTCGAAACGCTGGCGCACTGCGACATCCTGGAGCACCAGGAACTGCCGGGCGCTCCGTTCCATATCCACTGTGCGCTCGCCCAGCTCCTGGATCGACGCCGCCAGCTGCAACGCCTGCTCGCCGTTGCGTCTGCTCTGCTCGGCGAAATGTTCGACGACCAGCCAACTGCGCAAGGCTGCCCCGCCCAGCAGCAGCACGATGATGACGAAACCCGCCAGCATGCCTTGGCGAAATGAAATCCTGATCATGCGTTACGATTTTTTCAAATTCTGGAGTGTAGACCGCAACTGACAATTCGCCATCAGGCAAGCGGCAGGAGGCTCGCCCAGAGCGAGTTCGTCCGGCATAGAAAAATCAATGTAAATCATGGCGTTAACAGTATGTCGCTTTTTCGCGACAAAGCAACGGCGCACCCGAACCCGCTTGCGGCGCACATTGGAAATAGTTGTCGCCATGACACGACACATTGACCTTGCCGCCGATGGCCGCCAATCACTGATCTATTTCACGCACCTGTTTTAATTGGTTTTTTTGTTTCCTGGCACACTTATCGCGGAGGCTTTCCCGAATTCACGTCCAGACAAAGGAAAGCCCATGTTCAATAAACCCAGCTTCAACAGCCGCAACGACGTCGTTACACGCAAGGACGTGCGCTCGCCGAACGGCACGCCAACACAGCAACCGGCCGCCGACTTGACGACCCGAGCAGCGCTACAGGCAGCGGCAGCCGAAGCACCTCCGCCTGCCGCCGCGCCCGCCCCAGCCGCCACGGTGACTCCGGCACCGAGTCAAGCCATGACCGATACGGACGGCCACATTGTCGAGGCGCGGCTGATCGTCGGCCCCGACGTCAAGCTCAAGGGCGCCGAGATTCTCGATTGCGACACCCTGGTCGTCGAAGGACGCGTCGAGGCAACGATGGATAGCCGCGTGATCCGCATCGCCGAACGGGGTTCCTTTACCGGCAAGGTAAGCATCGACATCGCCGAGATCCACGGCAGCTTCGAGGGCGATCTGACTGCGCGCCAGCAACTGATCGTCCATGCTACCGGTCGCGTCAGCGGCAAGATCCGCTACGGCAAGCTGGTGATCGACGAAGGCGGGGAATTGTGCGGCGACATCAACACCCTGAACGAAAAGCAGATGCCGCAGAAAGTCCGTAACGAGAGCCTGCCCGCGCTGAGTGCCGTCGGCACCTGAACCCGCGTTCATTTTTCTCTCCCGGCGGCGCCCCAACGCCGCTGCTTGCCCCGGCTGCCTGCGCTGCCGGGGTTTTTTACGCCCATGCGGACGGCGCAATCACTAGCCGAAGACTGGTCAAGCGCAGCGAAGCCTCGTAGACTGCCAGCCTCGACTCTCCTGGCAAACACCATGAATCACCGTTACTCCGTCACCACCCGCCTGGCCGCATTGGCGCTGGGCGCCCTTTTAGCAAGCACCTGCGCGATCGCCGACAAGGGTGATAAAGGCGAAAAGCACGGCCACGGCAAGAAACATGAATATCACGACGATGATCGTCGCCATGAATACCGGCGCGAAGACTACCCACGCTACGACGACCGCCGCGACGACATCTCGATCCAGCTCTATTTCGGCAACAACGACCGCCGGATCGTCAACGAATACTATGCGCCGGAATTTCGCTCCGGCCATTGCCCGCCGGGGCTGGCCAAGAAGGGCAACGGCTGCATGCCACCCGGCCAGGCCAAGAAATGGCGCAAGGGCTACCCGCTACCGCAGGGCATCGCCTACTACGACCTGCCGCCCGACCTGATCTACCGGATGCCGCCGCCACCGCCACGGCACCGCTATGTCCGCGTCGGCTCCGACATTCTGCTTCTGTCGACCGGTTCCGGCATCGTTGTCGACGCCATCATCGACATCGGCCGCTGATTTTCCCAAGTCTCGACACCCTACTTCTACGACAGGTTACCCAATGGCTCAATATGTAATGTCCATGCTCCGCGTGAGCAAGATCGTGCCGCCCAAACGGCAGATCATCAAGGATATTTCCCTCTCCTTCTTCCCCGGCGCCAAAATCGGCCTGCTCGGTCTGAACGGTTCAGGCAAGTCGACCGTACTCAAGATCATGGCCGGCGTGGACAAGGAATACGACGGTGAAGTGCAGCATCTGGCCGGTGTGTCCATCGGCTACCTGCCGCAGGAACCGCAGCTCGATGCGGAGAAAACCGTCAAGGAAGAAGTCGAATCGGCGCTCGGCGAAGTGATGCAGGCGCAGGCCAAGCTCGATGAGGTCTATGCCGCCTACGCCGACCCCGAGGCCGATTTCGACAAGCTGGCCGAGGAACAGGCGCGGCTGGAGGCGATCATCGCCACCGCCGGCGCCGACACCGAAGCGCAGATGGAATTGGCCGCCGACGCGCTGCGCCTGCCACAGTGGGAAGCCAAGATCGGCAATCTCTCCGGCGGTGAAAAGCGCCGCGTCGCGCTGTGCAAGCTGCTGTTGGCCAAGCCGGACATGCTCTTGCTGGACGAACCGACCAACCACCTCGACGCCGAATCGGTCGAATGGCTGGAAGAGTTCCTCGTCCGCTTCCCCGGCACCGTGGTCGCCGTCACCCACGACCGCTACTTCCTCGACAACGCCGCCGAGTGGATTCTCGAACTCGACCGGGGCCACGGCATCCCGTGGAAGGGCAACTATTCGAGTTGGCTGGAGCAGAAGGAAGCC
>JAEUOH010000168.1 GCA_016790845.1 Dechloromonas sp. | reverse complement strand
CGCCCTGCTGGCGCGCCTGGCCGCGAAGGGCTTCGACACCCGGAAGCTGGAAACGACCCGCCAGGGCGACTGACTCGCTCCCGGCGGCCGATTACATCCGGAAACATTTGCGTACACTTCGGCGTCCGTCCGTTCGATCGCCGCCGCGTTATTTACATCATGAATCACGATGAGATAACGTCATGTCCAGCTTACTGAAAATTGCCGCCTCACTGACATTGCTGGCCAGCCTCACAGCCTGCACGGTGGTGCCGGCCCAGGTCGGCTACAGCGGCCCGGCAGTCAGCGTCGTCGCCGTCCGCCCGGCACCCTACTACGCAGCGCCGCCCCCCTACTACGGGCCATCGCCCTACTATTATCGCGGGTACGGCTATGGCCCCGGCTACCGCTATCGCCACTGGTAGTACTCAGTATTCGGGCAGGAAGCGAACGCTTTGCAAGGTGCGCTGCGCCTCGTCGCGCAACACGTCGTCCAGCCGCGACGGCGTACCAGCCAACCGCCGCTCCTGGAACAAGCCGCTGACCACGCGCTGGCGATCAAGCGGATGGCGGCAGAAAAAGCCTTCCGTGGCAAATTCCAGGACGATCTTTTCCCTATCCAGCGTCACCAGGTCGCTGCGCGTGACGATGTAACTCAGACAGTCGGTGCCTTGCCAGGCGAAGCTCTCGGCGCGAAACATGCCGATCTGGCGACCGTCGCCAAGCGCGCTGTAAAGCGACGATTTCAGGGTTTCCTCCAACCCTTCCTGAGTCGACAAATCGCTATCCGGAAAATGTTCAAGCCGGATCTCGACTACGAAGGCCAGATGTTCGCTGCCAGGCAAACGCCGAATCAGCGGATCCTGCTTGCGGAAAGTCACGAAGGGCGGCATTGGACGCTGGAAGTAGACCCAGTTCTCGCCTTTTGGCGGTGTCACGCTGAAGGCGCTGGTGGTGATCGGCGGCATATCGGCGGTAACTTCTTCCAGCGACGACTTGGCCGGGGCACGCGAAAAAACCAGTAGGCACAGCAGGCAGAGCAGCGCGGCCAGTTGGCGGCAGGCAAGGTCTGATCGTTTTCGGTTCGGTAATTTCGCTTGCATGGCAGGTGGCGAATCCAGCGCGATGCTCTTGGTCGACATCCGGATTATGCCAGCCTCAGGATGAGCGGCGCGAGGGCTTGCCGGCTGCTGCCGGACGGCCACCGGCACGCCCGCCGCTGCGGCCGCCGGGGGCGCTGCGCGGCTTGGCTGGCGCAATCCC
>JAEUOH010000152.1 GCA_016790845.1 Dechloromonas sp. | reverse complement strand
TACTTCTTGGCCGCACCGCCAAACTTGGCCGACAGCACCGTGGTGATCGCCGCGGTCAGCGTGGTCTTGCCGTGGTCAACGTGTCCAATCGTGCCTACGTTTACGTGCGGCTTGGTCCGCGCAAATTTTTCCTTAGCCATTATCGGTTCTCCAATAACGAATTACTTCTTGTTGATGACGGCCTCAGCGACGTTCTTCGGCGCTTCGGTATAGTGCTTGAATTCCATCGAATAGGTGGCGCGACCTTGCGACAACGAGCGCAGAGAAGTGGAGTAGCCGAACATCTCGGACAGCGGAACCTCCGCCTTCACCAGCTTAATGCCGCCAACCTGGTCTTCCATGCCCTGGACGATGCCACGACGGGAGGAAAGGTCGCCCATCACGTTGCCCATATAGTCTTCCGGAGTTTCGACTTCAACAGCCATCATTGGCTCCAGAAGGGTCGGGCTGGCTTTCTTCATACCTTCCTTGAAGGCCATCGAGGCCGCCATACGGAAGGCATTTTCGTTCGAGTCCACATCGTGATAGGAACCATCGAACAACGTAAACTTGATATCCACAACCGGGAAGCCAGCGAGTACGCCGCTGGAAATGGCATCTTGCAAACCCTTGTCGACGGCTGGAATGAACTCGCGGGGAACGACACCGCCCTTGATTGCATCAATGAACTCGTAGCCTTTGCCAGCTTCGTTCGGTTCGATCTTGAGCCAAACGTGACCGAACTGACCGCGCCCACCGGACTGCTTGACAAACTTGCCTTCCTGCTCGACAGCCTTCTTGATGCATTCACGGTATGCAACCTGGGGAGCGCCGACAGTTGCCTCGACGTTGAATTCGCGGCGCATGCGGTCGACCAGAATTTCCAGGTGCAATTCACCCATACCGGAAATGATGGTTTGACCGGACTCCTCATCGGTACGAACACGGAAGGACGGATCCTCCTGAGCCAAACGACCCAACGCCAGACCCATCTTTTCCTGGTCGGCCTTGGTCTTCGGTTCGACTGCCACGTGAATGACCGGTTCGGGGAAGACCATACGCTCCAGCGTAATGACCTTTTGCGGATCGCAGAGGGTATCGCCAGTAGTTGCTTCCTTGAGACCCACGGCAGCCGCGATGTCACCAGCACGCACTTCTTTGATTTCTTCGCGCTGATTGGCATGCATCTGCAGGATACGGCCCAGACGCTCCTTACGACCCTTGACCGGGTTGTAGACCGTATCGCCCGAGTTGATAACGCCCGAATAGACACGGAAGAAGATAAGCTGGCCGACGAACGGGTCGGTCATGATCTTGAAAGCCAGGGCAGAGAAAGCCTCGTCGTCCGCTGCACGACGCTCTCCTTCGGATTCGTTCTCGAGAATACCCTTGACCGGCGGGATATCGACCGGCGATGGCATCAACTCGATGACGGCGTCAAGCATCTTCTGAACGCCCTTGTTCTTGAAGGCAGTTCCACAGAGCATGGGCTGAATTTCACAGGCGATGGTACGGGTCCGCAGGCCCAGAAGAATATCCGCCTCGGACAATTCACCATTTTCGAGATAGCGATTCATCAGCTCTTCAGAGGCCTCTGCAGCCGCCTCAACCATCTGCTCGCGCCAGGACTGGGCGTCATCCAGCAAGTCCGCCGGGATGTCACGCGCTTCATATTTCATGCCCTGGGATGCCTCATCCCAGTAGATCGCCTTCATCTTGATCAGATCGACCACGCCCTCGAATTTGTCTTCTGCTCCGATGGGAATGACCACCGGGATCGGGTTGGCCTTGAGGCGCAACTTCATTTGCTCGACGACCTTGAAGAAATTAGCGCCGGAGCGGTCCATCTTATTCACAAAGGCCAAACGGGGCACGCCATATTTGTTAGCCTGGCGCCAGACCGTCTCGGACTGGGGCTGCACACCACCCACCGCGCAGTAGACCATGCACGCACCATCCAGAACACGCATCGAGCGCTCGACTTCGATAGTGAAGTCGACGTGACCCGGGGTGTCGATGATGTTGATGCGATGCTCGGGGAACTGCCGATCCATCCCGCTCCAGAAACAGGTGGTGGCAGCAGAGGTAATCGTGATCCCGCGCTCTTGTTCCTGTTCCATCCAGTCCATGGTGGCCGCGCCATCATGAACCTCACCGATCTTGTGATTAACCCCGGTGTAGTAAAGGATACGTTCGGTCGTCGTCGTCTTGCCGGCGTCGATGTGGGCGCTGATACCGATATTGCGGTAGCGCTCGATGGGTGTTTTACGTGCCACGATAGTTACCTTTGAAAATTAGAAGCGGAAGTGAGCAAAAGCCTTGTTGGCTTCAGCCATGCGGTGCACTTCGTCACGTTTCTTGACGGCACCACCGCGATTTTCAGCAGCTTCCATCATTTCGGCAGCCAGACGCTGGCCCATCGATTTTTCCGAACGCTTGCGGGCCGACTCACGCAACCAGCGCATCGCGAGCGCAGCGCGACGTGCCGGACGCACCTCAACCGGCACCTGATAGTTGGCACCACCAACACGACGGGACTTCACTTCAACCATCGGACGGACGTTGCCCATTGCGGCACCAAATACCTCAAGGGGATCCTTACCACCTTTGGTGGCAATGATCTCGAAAGCACCATAAACAATACGCTCGGCAACAGACTTTTTGCCGCTTTGCATGATTGCATTAATGAACTTGGAAACCTCGACATTCCCGAACTTGGGATCCGGAAGAATGTCACGCTTTGCTACAACACGACGACGGGGCATATTGACCTCTATTAAACACGATTCAGTTGAAAAGCCGGGCTAGGGTTTTACCCTCCCGGCCTCTCCCGACCGCCCAAAGGGACGGCCACTTACTCAAGCCGCTTGGTGAATCAAGCAGCCTTCGGACGCTTGGCCCCGTACTTGGAACGGGACTGCTTGCGATCTTTGACGCCTTGCGTATCCAAGGAACCGCGCACAGTGTGGTAACGCACACCAGGCAAATCCTTGACACGACCACCACGGATCAGGACCACGGAGTGCTCCTGCAGGTTGTGGCCCTCACCACCAATATAGGAGATGACCTCGAAGCCATTCGTCAGGCGCACCTTGCATACTTTACGCAACGCGGAGTTCGGCTTCTTCGGGGTAGTCGTGTAGACACGTGTGCACACACCACGCTTCTGCGGGCATTTTTCCAGAGCGGGAACCTTGCTCTTGGTAACCTCTGCCACACGCGGCTTGCGCACGAGCTGGTTGATGGTCGGCATATCAAACTTCCTTCAACGGCCGGGCACCAATTTCCGGTGCACGACGGCAATTTTGTTATCCAAAGCAGAGACAATGATTAGCCCCTGCCGACAAAGACCATAGATTTTATGGTTGATCAACCCCCGTGTCAACGAAACACGAGGGTTGGCTTTACAGTCAAGAGCCTTGATCCACGCCCTGTGTTGCATTTTCAGCAAGCATTTCTTCAGCCGGTTGGGCGACAGCAATATCTTCCCCCGCCGCCTGGGCCTTCCGGGCGCGGTGATAGGCAAGGCCGGTACCAGCCGGAATGAGGCGGCCAACGATGACGTTCTCCTTGAGACCACGCAATTCGTCGCGCTTGCCCATGATCGCAGCCTCGGTAAGCACGCGCGTGGTTTCCTGGAACGAGGCGGCCGAGATGAAGGAGTCGGTGGATAGCGATGCCTTGGTGATACCGAGCAACATGTGCTCGAAAGTTGCTGGCAGCTTGCCTTCGGCGATCATGCGATCGTTCTCCGCGAGCAATTCAGCGCGCTCCACCTGCTCCGACTTGATGAAACGCGTATCGCCCGGTTCGCTAATGGTCACACGACGCAGCATCTGGCGAACAATCACTTCGATGTGCTTGTCATTGATCTTGACGCCCTGCAGACGATAGACGTCCTGGACTTCGTCGGTGATATAACGCGCCAATGCCTCGACGCCCTGCAAACGCAGGATGTCGTGCGGATCGGGCTCGCCTTCAACGATTTTCTCACCTTTGTTGACCACTTGGCCGTCATGCACCAGCACGTGCTTGTCCTTGGATATCAGGAACTCGTGCTGTTCGCCATCGAGATCAGTGATAACCAGGCGCTGCTTGCCCTTGGTATCCTTGCCGAAACTGATGGTGCCAGTGTATTCAGCCAGAACGGAGGCATCCTTTGGTGTACGCGCTTCGAAAAGTTCGGCGACGCGCGGCAGACCGCCGGTAATGTCGCGGGTTTTGGCTGACTCTTGCGGCATACGTGCCAACACATCACCGACACCGACCTGTTGGCCGTCAAGCACCGAGATGATCGAGCCGACCTGGAAAGCGATCGAAACCGTATGATCGCTACCGGTCACACGAACTTCCTGACCGTTTTCGTCAAGCAATTTGACCACCGGGCGGACACCCTTGGTCGCCGCCTTGCCACCACGCTTGTGGTCGATCACGACCAGCGTGGACAAGCCGGTCACGTCATCGACCTGTTTGGCGACCGTCACGCCTTCCTCGACATTTTCGAAGCGGACGGTACCAGCGTACTCGGTGACGATCGGACGAGTGTGCGGATCCCAGACCGCCAGCTTGGCCCCGGCCTTGACCGCCTTGCCATCATCAACCGCCAGCATGGCACCGTACGGCACCTTGTGACGCTCACGCTCACGACCATGGTCGTCGGCAATCAGCACCTCGCCGGAGCGCGAGATAACGACCTTTTCGCCCTTGGCGCTGGTGACATAGCGCATGGTTGCGGTGAACCGTACCGTACCGGCCGATTTCGATTCGACCTGCGAAGCCACAGCCGCCCGGGAAGCCGCACCGCCGACGTGGAAGGTACGCATCGTCAGCTGGGTTCCAGGCTCGCCGATCGACTGGGCAGCGATAACGCCGACCGATTCACCGGCATTGACCATGTTGCCACGACCAAGGTCACGACCATAGCATTTGGCACACAGGCCGTAGCGCGTCTCGCAAGTAAGCGGCGTCCGGACCTTGACTTCGTCGATGCCCAGCTTGTCGATCAGGTCAACGAGGTCTTCGTCAAGCATGGTGCCAGCAAAGATCACGGTTTCCTGGGTTTCCGGATCGACCAAATCCTCGCCGGTCACTCGACCGAGAATACGTTCGCGCAACGGCTCGATGACCTCACCACCTTCGACCAACGCCTTGACGGCAAAACCGTTCTTGGTGCCGCAATCGTCTTCGGTGATGACCAGATCCTGCGTCACATCCACCAGACGGCGCGTCAGATAACCGGAATTCGCGGTCTTCAGCGCGGTATCGGCCAGACCCTTACGGGCGCCGTGGGTCGAGATGAAGTATTGAAGAACGTTCAGACCTTCACGGAAGTTGGTGGTGATCGGCGTTTCGATGATTGAGCCGTCCGGCTTGGCCATCAGGCCACGCATGCCGGCTAGCTGACGAATCTGCGCAGCGGAACCGCGGGCGCCCGAGTCGGCCATCATGTAGATGGAGTTGAAGGAATCTTGCTTGACCTTCTTGCCATGGCGATCGACGGTTTCCTCATGGCCGAGTTCGTCCATCATGACCTTGGCGACCTGATCGCCAGTGCGGCCCCAGATATCGACAACCTTGTTGTAACGCTCGCCCTGGGTCACCAGGCCATTGGTGTATTGGGTCTCGATTTCCTTCACTTCGGCTTCAGCCGCCGCGATGATTTCGTACTTCTTGGCCGGTACGCGCATGTCGTCCGAGCAGAAGGAAATGCCGGCACGAGTTGCCAGCGCGTAGCCATTTTGCATCAGCTTGTCGGCGAAGACGACTGTTTCCTTGAGACCGCAACGACGGAAGGATTCGTCGATCAACCGGGAAATTTCCTTCTTCTTCAGCGCACGATCGATTGCCTTGAAGGGCAGCCCCTTGGGCAAAATCTTCGACAGCAGCGCGCGACCGGCCGTCGTTTCGACACGCACCATTTTCTCGATAAATTCACCGTCGACCGCAGCAGGCTCATATTGCTTGAGACGCACCGAGATACGGGAGTGAATATCGAGTTGTCCGGCCGCCATGGCACGTTCGATTTCGTTGGTATCGGCGAAGTACATGCCTTCGCCTTTGCCATTGATCTTCTCGCGGGTCGCATAGTACAGACCGAGCACGATATCCTGCGACGGCACGATGATCGGTTGGCCATTGGCAGGCGACAACACGTTGTTGGAGGCAAGCATCAGGGTGCGGGCTTCCATCTGTGCTTCGAGCGATAGCGGCACGTGGACAGCCATTTGGTCACCGTCGAAGTCGGCGTTGAACGCCGCACAGACCAGCGGGTGCAGCTGGATGGCCTTGCCTTCGATCAGGGTCGGCTCGAAAGCCTGGATACCCAGACGGTGGAGGGTCGGCGCACGGTTCAGCATGACCGGGTGTTCGCGGATGACGTCTTCCAGTATGTCCCACACCACCGGTTCCTGGCCTTCGACCATCTTCTTGGCTTGCTTGATGGTGGTGGCATAGCCCAGTACTTCCAGCTTGTGGAAGATGAAAGGCTTGAACAGTTCGAGCGCCATCAGCTTGGGCAGGCCGCACTGATGCAGCTTGAGCTGCGGACCGACGACGATGACCGAACGGCCGGAATAGTCGACGCGCTTGCCCAGCAGGTTTTGACGGAAACGACCACCCTTGCCCTTGATCATGTCGGCCAGCGACTTCAGCGGACGCTTGTTGGCGCCGGTCATCGCCTTGCCGCGACGACCGTTGTCGAGCAGCGAGTCGACCGATTCCTGGAGCATGCGCTTTTCGTTGCGGACGATGATTTCCGGCGCCTTCAACTCGAGCAGGCGCTTCAAACGATTGTTCCGGTTGATAACGCGACGATAGAGGTCGTTCAGGTCGGAAGTCGCGAAACGGCCACCATCCAGCGGCACCAGCGGACGCAGGTCCGGCGGCAGCACCGGCAGCACTTCGAGGATCATCCAGTCCGGCTTGATGCCCGACTTCTGGAAGCCTTCGAGAATTTTCAGGCGCTTGGCCAACTTCTTGTTCTTGGCTTCGGAACTGGTGACATCGAGTTCGGCGCGGAGCGATTCGACTTCGCTGTTGAGGTCGAGATTGCGCAGCAACTCGCGGATGCCTTCCGCACCCATGAACGCCGTGAATTCGTCACCATGCTCTTCCATCATTTCCAGATACTGCTCTTCAGTCAGCAATTGGGCGCGTTGCAGATTGCTCACCAGACCCGGATCTGTCACGACATACGCTTCAAAGTACAGGACGCGCTCGATATCGCGCAACGTCATGTCGAGCACCATGCCAAGTCGGGACGGCAGCGATTTCAGGAACCAGATGTGGGCGGTCGGCGAGGCCAGTTCGATGTGACCCATGCGGTCACGACGAACCTTGGCCAGCGTCACTTCGACACCGCACTTCTCGCAGATCAC
>JAEUOH010000145.1 GCA_016790845.1 Dechloromonas sp. | reverse complement strand
CGCCCTGGATCGGCTCGCTTGCTGTTGATACCCGGGCATCACGAGGGCTTTGACGATATTGCCGGCCCTTTGACCGAGGTCGTCGAGTTTCTCGATCGGGCCAGTGGACGTTGATGTAAGTCGCCTCACGGGCGGTGAATTTCCACGATAATCGAGGCATGGATGAACGTCGCAAAGATATTCGTGTTCGTGCCCGGATCCCGTGCAACTTGATGGTTTCAGCCACTGGCAAACGCTTTTCGGGAAACACCAGGAATATTTCGTTCGGTGGTGCCGAGTTCGAGGCTAGCGAATCGCTGACTCGCGCCGGGCAGGCGGTGGTCGTCGGCACGCCGGTGATCGTCAGTTTCATGCTGCGCCGGGGCGGCAATTATCTGGAACTGAAAATGCCCTGCCGCGTGCGTTTCGTAGCGGCCAATTACGCCGGCCTGGAGTTCACGGCCTCTATGCCGACGCCAGAGGAGCGGGCGGCATTGCGGACGATGCTGGAAACCCGCTCCAACCGGCTCGATTAGCCGAACGCGGCCGTCGTCAGCAGCCGCTCCCTTCCGGCAGGCGCGAGAAGCCGAAACCGCCGGCGTTGCCGCTGGCTGGCTGGATGCAGATCGTCATGTTGAGCGCGCTGGCCGAACGCCGCAGGTCGCTCGGGAAGGGGGCGAATGGAATTGCCTTGTCGACCACCGACTTGACGAAGGCGATCTGGTCCTTCTGGTCGCCGGCATTGACAATGTTGAAGCTCTTGAGCGTGCCGTCCGGATTCAACTTGACTTGCACTGAGGCTCGCTTGACACCCAGCGTGCGCGGGTCGTTGCGGACGAAGCCGGCGCTTTTGTTGAGCTTTCTGACCAGGGCGTCGAGATACATTTCCAGGCTGAACGGGTCGACCGGTTGGGCATTGGGCAGCAGTTCCAGGATTTCGCTGCCTTCGCGGTCCTGCTTGCCCTGCTGCCGCGCGAATTCGCGCGCCATCGACAGCGAGCGCTGGGCGAGGTCGGGGCGTGGCGTGGCCTTGGCCTGGCTTTCCAGTTCGCGCAGGAAGTCGTTCATCTCGGCCTTCTGCGCCACCGTCCACTTCGGCGCCGTCTGATTTGCCGCCGAGCCCTGTGGCTTGTTGATCGCCAGCACCGGCCGCTTGGCCTGCTGCGGCTTGCTGGGCGCCGGTTTTTTGGGGGCGGCCGCCGGCGGGGTGACGGTGGCGGTCTGCGGCTTCTGGGTCGGTGAGGTGAGGCTGGCTTCCAGGCGCGTGGCCGGCGGCCGGGAAACCGGTTTTTCTTTCTCGGGTATCAGCAGGACGGCGCAATGCAGGGCGAGAGAAAGCGCCAGCGCGATGTACAGCGCGCGCTGTTTGCGGTCGGTGTCCTGAGCGAGCTGGCGCTTCAGCTCGGCAATCTCGAGGAGCAACGCGCGCTGCGTGCTGGATGATTCCTGAACGAGCATCGGCCGGATTCTAATCTGCCCTGCCCGACACGGTCGACCGTGCTGCTTGCGCGATGGCGTAAAAAAACATTAAGATTGGCAAACACTTTAACGATTATTGAAATATGAAATTAAATATCGCCGTGATTGCGCTGGGGGCTTTGGCTCACGAGACCCGGTTGCAAATCTTTCGTCTGTTGGTGCAGGCCGGGGCGTCCGGGCTGTCGGTCGGCAAGATTGCCGAGGCGTTGGCCATCGAGGCCAACGGGCGCCTGACCTTCCATCTCAAGGAACTGGTCGCCGCCGGGCTGGCCAGCTCGCGGCAGGAGGGGCGATTCGTTTTTTATGCGGCCGATTACCCGGCGATGAACGAATTGCTGCGTTACCTGACCGAGGATTGCTGCGGTGGCCTCGGTTGCCAGGAAATCGTCGAAACCTGCAACGCGGCGCATTGCGCATGAAGGCTTTCAACGTTCTGGTGTTGTGCACCGGCAATTCGGCTCGCTCCATTCTCGGCGAGGCCTTGTTCAACCATCTCGGCAAAGGGCGCATCCGCGCCTTTTCGGCGGGCAGCCAGCCGAGCGGCAAGGTCAATCCGGTGGCGTTGGAAACCCTGGCGGCGCACGGCGTACCGTGGCCGAACGCCGGCCATCCGCGCAGCAAGTCGTGGGAAGAGTTCTCCGAGCCGGACGCGCCAAAAATGGATTTCATCTTTACCGTGTGCGCCAGCGCAGCGGGCGAGGCCTGTCCGATCTGGCCGGGGCATCCGGCGACGGCCCACTGGGGCATTGACGATCCGGCGCATGTCGAGCCGCTGGCGGCACGGCGGGCGGCGTTCGAGGTGGCTTATGGCGAGTTGGAAAAGCGTATCGCGGCGTTTTTGAAATTGCCCCTTGAAACGATGTCGACCGCAACGATTGCCGAGGCAGCGCGCAGGATTCACCAGGAAGCCGGGCAATGAGCGCGCAGTGCGAAGTCACCATGAAACAGGCGGCCGGCGAGTCGATGAGCACCTTCGAGCGCTACCTGTCGCTCTGGGTCTTCATCTGCATCGTCGCCGGCATCGCCTTCGGTCAGGCGCTGCCGGGCGTTTTCCAGGCCATCGGCCGCATGGAAGTGGCGCAAGTCAATCTGCCGGTCGGCCTGCTTATCTGGGTGATGATTATCCCGATGCTGGTCAAGGTCGATTTCGGCGCGCTGAGTGAAATGAAGCAGCATGTGCGCGGCATCGGCGTCACGCTGTTCGTCAATTGGCTGGTCAAGCCGTTTTCGATGGCATTTCTCGGCTGGCTGTTTATTCGTCAGTTGTTCGCGCCCTGGCTGCCGGCCGACCAGATCGACAGCTACATTGCCGGCCTCATCCTGCTGGCTGCCGCGCCATGTACGGCGATGGTCTTCGTCTGGAGCCGGCTGTCGAATGGCCATCCGCTGTTCACGCTGTCGCAAGTGGCGGTCAACGACGCCATCATGATCTTCGCTTTCGCGCCGCTGGTTGCCTTCCTGCTCGGGCTGTCGGCGATCACCGTGCCGTGGAACACGCTGCTGATCTCGGTCGTGCTCTACATCGTGATTCCGGTGGCACTCGCGCAGTGGTGGCGCAAGGCGCTGCTGGCGCGCGGTCAGGTCGCTTTCGATGCAGCAATGGCGAAAATCGGCCCATGGTCGATCACGGCGCTGCTCGCCACGCTGGTGCTGCTGTTCGCCTTTCAGGGTGAAGCCATCCTGAAGCAACCACTGATTATCGCGCTGCTGGCGGTGCCGATCCTGATCCAGGTTTTCTTCAACTCGGCGCTGGCCTACTGGCTCAACCGCGTGGTCGGGGAGAAGCACAACATCGCCTGTCCGTCGGCGCTGATCGGCGCTTCCAATTTCTTCGAGCTGGCGGTGGCGGCAGCGATCAGCCTGTTCGGCTTCGAATCCGGAGCGGCGCTGGCGACGGTGGTCGGCGTGCTGATCGAGGTGCCGGTGATGCTGCTGGTGGTCAAGGTCGTCAATTCAAGCAAGGATTGGTATGAACGAGCCTGATTCGCGCCTGGTGCGCTGGCTGCTCGGCCTGGCCGTGGTGGTGCCGGCCTGGGTGCTGATCTATGGGCATCTGACCGAATTTGCCAATGCCATGATTTCGCTGCTCGGCCTGACACGCGAAACGCGGCTGGGCGAAGCAGTGCATTTCTTCTTCTACGACACGCCCAAGGTTTTGTTACTGCTGACTGCCGTGGTGTTCGTGATGGGCATCATTCATACCTTCGTTTCGCCTGAACGCACGCGGGCCGTGCTGTCAGGCCGCCGCCTCGGGTTTGGCAACGTCCTGGCAGCGTCGCTGGGCATCGTCACGCCGTTTTGCTCCTGTTCGGCCGTGCCGCTCTTCATCGGCTTCCTGTCGGCGGGCGTTCCGCTCGGCGTCACCTTCTCCTTCCTGATTTCGGCGCCGATGGTTAATGAAGTGGCGCTGGCCCTGCTCTTCGGCATGTTCGGCTGGAAGGTGGCGGCGCTTTATCTTTTCCTCGGCCTGCTGGTCGCAATCATCGCCGGCATGGTCATCGGGCACCTGAAAATGGAGCCTTATCTGGAAGACTGGGTACGCGCCATTCAGGCCGGCAGCGCGGCGCCGGTCGATCACGCCCACCTGCCCTGGGCCGAGCGTTTTGCCGCTGGCTGGGCGCATGTGAAAGAAATCGTCGGCAAGGTCTGGCCTTACGTTCTGGCCGGCATCGCGCTCGGCGCCGGCATCCACGGCTACGTGCCGGAAGATTTCATGGCTTCGTTCATGGGCCGCGATGTCTGGTGGGCGGTGCCGGCTGCCGTGCTGCTGGGCGTGCCGATGTATTCGAACGCCGCCGGCATCATTCCAGTCGTCGAGGCATTGATCGGCAAGGGCGCGGCATTGGGTACCGTGCTCGCCTTCATGATGAGCGTTATCGCGCTCTCGGCGCCCGAGATGATTATCCTGCGCAAGGCGCTCAAGCTGCGCCTGATCGCCACCTTCGCCGGGGTTGTCGCGACCGGCATCCTGCTTGTCGGCTACGTGTTCAACGCAGTCCTTTAGGGAGAATTCACCATGAAAAACGTCAAGGTACTGGGCAGCGGTTGTGCCAAATGCCATGCCACGGTCGATCTGGTCAAGCAGGCGGCGGCCGATGCCGGGGTTGCCATCGAGCTGGAAAAGGTCGAGGACATGGCCGCCATCGTCGGCTATGGCGTGATGAGCACGCCGGCCGTCGTGGTCGATGGCAAGGTGGTGCATGCCGGCGGCGTGCCGGACAAGGCGAAGATCGCCGGCTGGTTAGCCTGACTTCAGGCAGGCGTCGATGGCGGTCAGCGCCGCCAGCGCGCCGGTTTCCAGGCTGACGCCAAGCGCACTGCCGACCTCGGCTTCGGTCGGGTTGATGCGGATCAGCGGCACCCCGAGCGTTTCGCCGTACCAGCGGACGGTCGGGATGTGGTTGCCGGCACCGAGTTCGACGACGACCAGCTTTCTTGCGCCGCGTCGCCAGGCGTCGAGCCGCGCCTGCTGCTGCGCGGTGCGCCGTTCGATCCAGCCCCAGTCGCCGAACATCAGGATGTTCGGACGCGCCAGTCGGCCACAGTGCGGGCAGTGCGGCAGGTCAGAGGTGAGCAGGCAAGTGTCGTCATCGACTTCCGGCAAGACGGCATCGGCCGGCCAGATGTGCTCGGCGCAGGGTTCCAGGCATTGCAGGTGGTGGATCGAGCCGTGGATTTCGCAAATGTGGGCCGGATCGAAACCCGCTTTGGCGAATTGACCATCGACATTGCTGGTGAAGACGAAGGCGCCATGCGGCAGGCGCGCTGCCCAGCGGCGCAGGATGTGGAAACCTTCATGCGGTACGGTGCGCCGGTAGAGCGCCAGCCGATGGCCGTAGAACCCCCAGCCGAGCCGCGCATTGCGGCGGAAGGTGTCGGGGCTGGCCGCTTCCTCGAAGTCGATGCGCGCCTTGGCCAGTGCCGGGTAGGCGCGCCAGAAACCTGCGCGGCCGCGAAAGTCGGGCAGCCCGGAATCGACGCCCATGCCCGCCCCGGCGGTAATCAGCAGGCCATCGGCATCGGCGATCAGTCGCGCAGCGCGTTCGATGGCAGCGGCCTGGCTCACGCGCGCTCCAGCACCCGCAGCAGCGAAGCCGTGTCGTCCTTGCCCCAGCCCTGCGCCATCAGCGCGTTGAGCTGCTGCGCGACGCTTGCGGTCAACGGCACCGGAACGCCCGATTTGCGCGCCGCCTCCAGCACCAGCCCGAAATCCTTGTGATGCAGCCGTGCCTCGATGCCGGCTGCGAAATCGCGTTTGACCATGCGTTCGCCCATCACGTCGAGCACGCGCGAAGCAGCCGAACCGCCGGCCAGCGCCTGTTTGACCTTGGCGCAATCGACACCTGAGGCGGAGGCCAGCCGCATCGCCTCGGCCGCAGCTTCGATGGCGGCGACCATGATCATCTGGTTGCAGGCTTTGGCGACCTGCCCGGCGCCGCTGGGGCCGATGTGCACGATGCGTTGGCCGAGGCAGTCGAGCAGCGGGCGCACCCGTTCAAGCACCGCTGCATCGCCGCCGGCCATGATCGCCAGGGTAGCGTCGATGGCGCCCTGCGTGCCGCCGGAAACCGGGGCATCAAGCATGTGGATGCCTTTTTCGGCAAGCCTAGCGGCGATCCGGCGGGCGGCGTCGGGGGCGATGGTCGAGCAATCGATGAGCACCGAATCCGGCGCCATGCCCTCGATCAAGCCATTGCTGCCAAGCGCAACGGCCTCGACATCGGCGCTGGAGGTGATGATCGTGAACACCACGTCACATTGGCGCCCGAGTTCGGCGGGCGTTGCGCACAGCGTCGCCGGCAGGCCGTCAGCGCTTGCCGGGCGGCGCGCCCAGACGAAGAGTTCATAACCGGCACGCTGCAAATGCAGCGCCATCGGGCGCCCCATCGCACCCAGGCCGATAAAGCCGACTTTCATTCCTGCCCCGACAGGCGTTCGAGCAGCTTCAGCACGGCGATGGAGTCTTCTTCGCCCATGCCGGAGCCGACCATTGCGTTGAACATCTGCGCCGTCGCCGCCGAGCCGGGCAGGCAGAGGCCGAGTTCATGCGCCGTCTGCATCACGATGTTCAAGTCCTTCTCGTGCATCCAGCTCTTGAAACCGGGCTTGAAATTGCGGTCGAGCATGCGCTGGCCGTGGTTTTCGAGGATTTTCGAGTAAGCGAAGCCGCCGAGCAGCGCTTCGCGCACCCTGTTGCGGTCGACGCCGTTTTTTGCCGCAAAAGCAAACGCCTCGGCCACCGCCAGTACGCCCATGCCGGTGACGATCTGGTTGGCCGCCTTGGCCACCTGGCCGGCCCCGGATGCGCCAACATGGACGATGTTCTTGCCCATGCATTCGAAGGCCGGTTTGGCTTTGGCGAAAGCTGCGTCGGAGCCGCCGGCCATGATCGACAAGGTGCCGGCAATGGCGCCGACCTCGCCGCCGGAAACCGGCGCATCCATGAAGTCGACCCCGGCCGCAGCCAGATCGAGGCCGATCTGCCGCGCGGCAGCGGGGGCGATGGTGCTCATGTCGACCGCGACCAGGCCAGGTGCAGCACCCTGCGCCACGCCACGCATGACTTCGGCGACATCCGGCGCATCGGCGACCATCGAGATCACCACTCCCTTGCCCCGCGCGGCCTCGGCCGGGCTAGCCGCGCCTTGCGCACCGGCGTCGAGCAGCGGCTGCATCGATTCCGCGCGCCGCGCCCAGACGGTCACCTCGTGGCCGCCCTTCAACAAATTGAGCGCCATCGGGCGTCCCATGATCCCGAGGCCGATAAAAGCGATCTTCATTGCGCACTCCGTATTGGTGGTGCGCCGATTCTAGCAAGCTTCAATCGCTCGGGCGCCGGCTGACCAGTTGTGCATGGCGCCGCCATTGTGCCGGCGGCGTGCCTTCCCATTGTGCAAATGCCCGGTTGAACGCGGTTGCGCTTGAATAGCCGAGCAGGGCGGCGATGCTGTCGATGTCGGTACGGGTGTCGCTCAATAATTGGCGGGCGGTCTGGTGGCGGGCTTCGTTGTGCAACGCGCGAAAGCTGGTGCCGGCATCCTTCAGTCGGCGATTGAGAGTGCGCTGGTGCATCGAAAAATGCGCGGCCAATTCGTCAAGTGTGCAGCGGCGAGCACCGATCAGCAGCAACAAGGCCTGGTAAGCCTTGTCGCGGAATTCCAGATCGAGGAAGCGCCGCAAGTTCTGGATGTGTTCCAGGAAGTGTTGGCGCAACATCGGGTCGGCAAGCTGTACTGGCCTGGTCAGCCAGAAAGTCGAAAATGTCAGCGCGTCCTGCGTCGCATTGAAGCGCAGGGGGGCCTCAAAGAAGTGGCGGTAAACCTCGATGTCGTCCGGCGGTTCCCGCCGGAAGCGCACTTCGAGCGGCAGCCAAGCGCTGCCGCACAGGCCGCGCATGATGTTCCAGATCACCGCCAGGGCCGTATCGGCGATCTGGCTGGCGCCTTCGATGTTCGGTTGATGGATCGCGTAGCCGAGCAGGGAGGTCTCGTCGCCGATTTCGAGAAAGGGTAACGCGCCGCGATCATGGACATCCAGATTGCCGATCGCTTCATGAAGTGCCGTCGCGACATCCGGCGCGTTCCTGAGCAGGAAGCCGGGGGCGCCGAGCGTTGACGCGTTGCCCGTCTGACCGATCAGCAATCCGAAATGGGCGCAACCGCTTGCTCGCGCACAGGCGTTCAGCAGGCGCCCCGCCAAGCGGAAGGAAATCGGGTTGTCAGGTTGTCGGAAGAATTCTTCGGTAAGGTCGAATTTTTTCAGCAGAGGGCCGGGGGCGACACCCAAATCGCGCAGGACTTCGGGAATCGGGGAGAGCGGCGCTACGCGGATTTCTCCCTTTTTGGGCAAAGGAAATTTGCCGAATTCTGTATTGTTCATCCTGGAATGTCAGCGGGATGTCAGTGTGTCGTGGATTATCAATAAATTGTCGTGAATTGTCATTTATTTGCGATTTTCACGTACTAGAATTCGACGATGACGGAGTGCTTGCGGATAAGGTGTTCCTCCGCGCCGCAAAGCCTTTCATGAATAACTGATTGCGGTAAATGGTTCAGAAGGGGTGGGGATGAAAAAGCAGATCAGTACTGCAGCACTGGTTTCAATGTTGGCGTTGTCACCCATGGCGGTACAAGCGCAAAGTGCTGCCGATGCCGACTGGAAGTACTCGGTGATGCCTTACCTGTGGCTACCGAGTATCGATGGAAAGCTTCGTTTTGGTCCACCGGCGGTCGGCGGAATCTCGCCGAATGTGGAACTCGATGCCGGCAATTATCTCGACAGCCTTGACATGGCCGTCATGTTGAGCGGAACCGCGCGCAAGGATCGCTGGGTGCTGGGTACCGACCTGATCTATCTCCATTTTTCGAATACCGAAGGCAACGTCCATAGCGTCAATGTCAATGCCGGCAATGGGCCGGTCAATGTGTCGACGGCGCAGATCAGCAGCGGACTCAGCGCCGACCTGAAGGGCACCGTGTGGACCATGGTCGGTGGCTATGCAGTCGTTCAGGAGCCGAAAACCAGTTTCGAGGTACTGGGCGGTTTCCGTTACCTCGGTCTCGACGTCAAGACCGACTGGCAGCTGAGCGGCGTGGTGACGGGCAGCACGCCATCGGGAAATACGATCGCTTTCGCGCGTTCGGGCAATGCCAACAAAAAGGAAGACATCTGGGCCGGCATCGTCGGCGCCAGGGGGCGCTTCGTCTTCGGCGAGAGCGACTGGTTCGCCAATGCTTATGTCGATGTCGGAGGCGGCTCGTCGGTGTTCACCTGGCAGGGGGCGGCCGGAATCGGCTATGCCTTCAGATGGGGCGATGTCATTCTCGACTACCGCTATCTCTATTACAGTCAGAATGACGACAAACTCGTCGACAGCTTGAGTTTCGGCGGGCTGGCGCTGGGTGCTAATTTCCGTTTCTGATCGATTCAACGAGTGAAATCAACTGGAGTGACGACATGCGAAAATCCATAATCTCTGTGATTTTCGGGCTTGCGGGGTTGTTGACCGCAACCGTCCCGCAATTGGCAGGTGCCCAACAGGTCACCGGCGTGCTGGGTTCGCCCGATGCGACGACGACGATCAGCGGCAAGCAGTTGCCTGCGCCGGCGCCGAAATTCGGTGGCGTGATCAAGAACGATGCCTTGCAATCCAAGGCCTGGTGGGCGCCGCGCATCGTGCCGCCGAAGCAGGCGCCGAACGTCCTGCTGATCATCACCGACGACGCCGGTTTTGCCGTGCCGAGCACCTTCGGCGGCGTCATCCCGACGCCGACGATGGACCGTCTTGCCAACGAAGGCTTGCGCTACAACCGCGTATTCTCCACTGCGCTGTGCTCGCCGACGCGCGCCGCGCTGATTACCGGTCGCAATCACCATTCGGCCGGTTTCGGGGTGATCTCGGAGCAATCGACCGGTTTCCCGGGTTACAACAGCATCATCGAGAAGGACAAGGCGACGATCGGCCGTATCCTGAAGGATAACGGTTACTCGACCGCCTGGTTCGGCAAGGATCACAACGTGCCGGCCTTCCAGGCCAGCCAGGTCGGTCCGTTCGACCAGTGGCCGACTGGCTTGGGCTTCGAGTATTTCTACGGCTTCATTGGCGGCGATGCCAACCAGTGGGAGCCCAATCTGTTCCGCAACACGACGCAGATCTACCCGTTCCAAGGCAAGCCACCCGGGACCTGGAACCTGATCACGGCGATGGCCGACGATGCGATCGACTACATGACGCGGATGCACCAGATCGACCCGTCGAAGCCGGTCTTCATCAAGTATGCCCCCGGTGCCACACACGCACCGCATCACCCGACCAAGGAGTGGGTGGACAAGATCAGCGCCATGCATCTGTTCGACGGTGGCTATGAAAAGCTGCGCGAAACCATCTTCGCCAACCAGAAAAAACTGGGCGTAATCGGGCAGGATTCCAAGCTGACGCCGTGGCCGAACGAGATGCTCAAGCCGTGGGATCAGTTGACCGCCAACGAGAAGAAGCTGTTCATCAAGCAGGTCGAAGTCTTCGCGGCCTACGCGGCTTACAGCGACCACGAGATTGGCCGAGTCATCCAGGCTTTCCAGGATCTCGGCAAGCTCGACAACACGCTGGTCATCTACATCAACGGCGACAACGGTACCAGCGCCGAGGGCGGACCGATGGGCACGCCGAACGAGGTGGCCTTCTTCAACGGCGTCCAGGCGCTACCCGCCGAAGTCCAACTGAAGTGGTACGACGTCTGGGGTACCGAACAGACCTACAATCACATGTCGGCCGGCTGGTCGTGGGCTTTCGATACGCCATTCGACTGGTTCAAGCAGAACGCTTCGCGGCTCGGCGGCATCAACCAGAACATGGTGGTGTCCTGGCCGGCCAAGATCAAGGACAAGGGTGCGTTGCGCGAGCAGTTCGTCCATGTCATCGACGTTGTGCCGACCATCCTCGAAGCGGCGAGCATCAAGGCGCCGGAAATTGTAGACGGCATCAAGCAGGCGCCGATGGAAGGCACGAGCTTCCTGTACACCTTCGATGCGGCGAACGCCAAGGTGGCCTCGCGCCACAAGACACAGTACTTCGAAATGATGGGACAGTGGGCGCTCTATGACGATGGCTGGCTGCTCAGCACCAAGGTCAATCGTGCGCCATGGCAGGCCTTCGGCCCGGCTAACCCCGATCCGCTGAACAATCAGGATTTTCAGCTCTACAACCTGAAGACCGACTGGAGCCAGGCCGAGGATGTTGCCGCGAAGTATCCGCAGAAGGTCAAGGAGATGCGTCAGCAGTTCCTCGCCGAGGCCAAGAAGCATCAGGTGCTGCCGCTCGATGCCTCGGTGGCTGCGCGTATCGTCGCGCCGCGACCGAACATTACGGCTGGGCGCAGCGAGTTCGTCTATACGCGGCCGATGATCGGCCTGCCGCAGGGCGACTCGCCGTTCATCCTGAATGCCTCCTATACCTTCACGGCCGACATCGAGGTGCCGCAGGGCGGTGCCGAGGGCATGATCGTGACCTCGGGTGGCCGCTTCGCCGGTTACGGTTTCTACCTGCTCAAGGGCAAGCCGGTGTGGCTGTGGAATCTGGTCGATCTGGAGCGCCTGAAGTGGGAAGGTCCGGATGTCCTGACGCCGGGCAAGCACACGCTGGAATTCGATTTCAAATATGACGGTCTGGGTGCTGGCACTTTGGCGTTCAACAACTTCAGCGGATTGGGACGCCCGGGCGTCGGTACGCTCAAGGTTGACGGCAAGGTAGTGGATACCAAGACGATGCCCAAGACCCTGCCGATGATCCTGCAGTGGGACGAGAGCTTTGACGTCGGTTCCGACACGCTGACCGGCGTGAATGACGCCGACTACCAGCCGCCGTTCGCCTTTACCGGCAAGTTGAACAAGCTGACGATCAAGATCGACCGTCCGCAGCTTTCGCCGCAGGATATCCAGAAGCTTGAAGCGGCGATGAAGGGCAAGGACTGACCTGGTCCCGACAAGGTTGGATCCAATACAGAAGCCGGGCGCCGACGCATGATGGCGGAGGCGCCCGGATCTTTACGAGAGAACAGATAAATGCGCAACTTTCAGGGTCAAATGTGCTGGTGGCGATTTGCAGGGAGCGCGGCAATCGCCGCAGCGGGGGCGATTACGCTTCCCGCACAGGCGGAGTTGAGCGCCGAGGAATTGGCCAAGCTGGCTCAGAATCCGGTCGGCAACCTGGTCAGCGTCCCGTTTCAGAACAACACCAACCTGAATTACGGCCCGGAAAACAAAACCCAAAACATCCTCAACATTCAGCCGGTGATTCCGGTGTCGGTGAATGAGGAATGGAACATCATTACCCGAACGATTCTGCCAGTGGTTTCGCAGCCGGCGCTTTATCCGGGGGACGACCGGACCAATGGCCTGGGCGATACGGTGTTTACCGCCTTTCTGTCACCAGCCAAGCCAGGGAGCCTGATCTGGGGTGCCGGGCCGGTCGTTCAGTTGCCGACAAATACCAACGGACAACTCGGGAACCGCAACTGGGGCATGGGGTTGTCCGGCGTCGTACTGCACCTCGAAAAGGGTGATCCGTGGGTCTATGGCGTTCTGGTCAACAACATCTGGTCGCTGAGCGACAGCGGATCCGGCGGGTCGTACAACAACGCGACCATCCAGCCCTTCATCAATTACAACCTCTCTGATGGGCTCTACATCACTAGTTCGCCGATTATTACGGCCAACTGGAAAGAGGAAAACAGCCAACGCTGGGTGGTGCCGCTTGGTGGCGGCGTTGGCAAGATTTTCCACTTTGGCAAGCTACCGGTGAATATGCAGCTTGCCGCCTATTACAATGTCGTAACCCCGGATGATGGCGCAAATTGGCAAATTCGCGCACAAATCCAGTTCATGTTCCCAAAGTGATTAACTTGGCGCAGTTCCGCGCCAAACCCCAGGAGAAATAAGATGTTCAAAAAAGCATTGCTTCCCCTCGTTCTCGTCGCCGCGCTCGGTGGTTGTGTCAGCCAGGGTACCTATAACAAGGAAGTCCAGACGGCCAATACCTATGCCGCCCAGAGCGCGACATACCAGGCACTGAATGCACAGTTGCAGAAGGAGGTGCAGGCCGACCAGGTGCGTATCAAGCAACTCGAGGGGCGCTTGACGGTGACCTTGGTTGATGAAATCCTGTTTGCCTCCGGCAGTGCCGAAATGCACGCAGCGGGTCGCGCGACGCTGGAAAAGATCGTCGGCACGCTGCAATCGACAACCGACAAGCGCATTATCATTCGCGGCTATACCGACAACGAGCCTATCGGCCCGGCGTTGCGTGCCCGCTACCCCAGCAACTGGGAGTTGTCGACTGCGCGCGCCAGTGACGTCGTCCGCTTCCTGCAAGCCAAGGGCATCGATCCGAAGCGCCTGGAAGCTGCCGGTTTTGCCGAATATCAGCCAGTCGCTTCCAACGCGACGCCGGCCGGCCGCAAGGAAAACCGCCGCATCGAAATCGTCCTGACCGACATGGCCTTCTAATTGTCCAGCCTTGAGGAGCGCTACATGAAGAAACACCTGATCGTACTGGCCGCTGCGACCGGTATAGCCGGCGCGGCGCATGCGCAGTACCCCATCCTCGATGCCGTGGCCAACCGCGTCATCGAAAAATACCAGACGGCGAGTTGCGAAGAGTTGTGGGAAAAGAAAGGCGCGCCGAAATCGCCGGAAGAGCAGCGCGCGCTCGAATTCCTGCGCCAGGACCCACAGGCGCGGACCGTGTTCATCGACAAAGTGGCCGGGACGATCGTAAACAAGATGTTTTCCTGCGGGATGATCCCATGAGCGCCGCGCAATCCGGAATCTTTCGCAGGGCCGCAATTGCCGGGGCGGTCGGCGCCGTCCTGTCTCTCTCGACACTGGGTGCCACGGCGGCGGACGCGCCGGTCGCTGCTGTCAAGTCGGCAAAGCCAGGGAAGGCAGCCAAGCCTGTTGCCGCGCCGGCCTACAAGCCGATCGTCGAGGCCAGGGCAATGGCCTTGCTCAAGGCCAGCAGCGAACGACTGGCAGCCGCGAAATCGATGGCATTCACGGCCACGGCGAGCTACGAATACCCGAGCAAGCTGGGGCCGGCCATTGTCTACACGGTGCGTTACGACGTCTCCATGCAGCGCCCTGACCGGTTGCGCATCGTCATTCCGGGTGATGGACCGGCTTCAGAGTTCTACTACGACGGCAAGGCATTGATGGCGTTAGTCCCCACCGAAAACCTGGTGGCAGTCACGGAAGCGCCGCCGACCATCGATGCGATGCTCAAACAGGCTTATCAGAAGGCGGGGGTCTTCTTCCCCTTCACCGATCTGGTCGCCGCCGATCCTTTCGCCGCGCTTTCCGCCGGTGTCAAATCGGCCTTCTATGTCGGCCCGTCGGGCGTTGTCGGTGGCGTCAAGACCGACATGGTCGTCTGGGCGGACAACGAGGTGTTCCTGCAGTTCTGGATCGGTGTCGACGACAAATTGCCGCGCCGGGTGCGCGCGGTGTACCGGGCCGATCCGCTGCGGCTGCGTCACGATCTCGAGCTTTCCAACTGGCAGCTCGATGTGCCGATGGCGCCCGAAACCTTCGTTTCGGAAAAGGCCAAGACGGCTGATCGCATTCCCTTTGCGCATCCGATGGCTCCGCCGCCAGGGGTCAAGCCGCTGGGCGCGGGTAAGACAGCTAAAGGAGGCAAGCAATGAACAGTCGTCGTGAATTGGGAAAGGTGGCCGGCATCGTCGCGGCCATGCTTGTTGCGGGCATGTGGGTGACCGAAGCTGGTGCCTGGGGCAGCGCCAATCGTTTTGGAGGCGCCACCGAGCACACCTACGGACAGACGGGTCATGAAAACCGCTGGGGAGGCAGTACCGAGCATGTTGCCGGCGAAGGTACGGAGCACACCAATGCCTGGGGCGGTTCGACGGCCGGCAGGTACGGCGAGGGGGCCGAACACACCAATGTCTATGGTGGAACAACGGCGGGTCATTACGGCGAGGGTGCGGTCCATACCGATGCCGCCGGGGTGCCGACTGCTTATCATCCGCCGGTGCCGGGCGGCTACCCAGCCTATTATCATCCGTATCCGCCGCCAGTTGCCGTTCCTGCCTATTCCGCGGGCTGTTACGGCTGCGCCGCGGCGGCCGGGGCAGTTGTCGGCGTGGCGGCGGGGGCAGCCATCGCTTCGGCCAATACCGCTGCCGCGACTTCCAACGCCTATGCAGCCGGGGTCGCGACAGGGAGTGCCAACGCCTACAATGCAGGCGTTGCGGCCGGCGTAGCCAGCAGTGCTCCCGCCTCGTATGTGATAGGGACGAATCTGGCTTCGCTGCCTGCCGGTTGCGCTCGCCCAAGTGTCAATGGCAACACCTACTACCTGTGCGGCAATACCTGGTTCAGGCCGATGTATGGTGCAAACGGCGTGTATTATCAGGTGGTACCGACGCCATAGTATTCTGGTATAGGCGCTTCAGGCCCGGTTTTGCTGGCGGTTTCCGTCAGTCATTGCCGGGCCTCGTTACATGTACAAGGAAGTATTCGATGACGCCTCTAATCGCCGCATTCGTCGCGGCTATGCTGATGATGGCTGGTGCGCTGGTCGGTGCCTTGCTGCGCAAGCATCTGCCGAGCAAGCATTTCGGCCAGGAAACAATGGAAGCGATCAAGCTCGGCCTCGGATTCATCGCGACCCTGTCGGCACTGGTGATGGGGCTGGTGATCTCCTCGTCGAAGGCGGCCTACGATGCCCGGGCCGAAATGGTGCACTCCGCCGCCGCACTGATTGTTCAGTTCGATTCCAACCTTCGTCAGATCGGGCCGGAAGCGAACCCGATTCGTCTGGTGCTGAAGGACGCTGTCGTCGCGACGATGGGGGAAATCTGGGGCAGGCGCAGTCTGGTGGCCGGACAGCCGGAAGCGGTTGTCACCAAGCGCCGTGTCGGCCAGTTGGAACAAATGCTGTTCGCTTTGGTGGTGAGCAGTGAGATGCAGCGTCAGGCGCAGGCCAATGCCTTCAGGCTGGTCGCGGAACTGGCGCGCCTCAATGCCTCGGCGTTTACGCAACATGGCAGCGACGTCGTCATGCCGTTGCTGGCGGTGGTTTCTTGCTGGATGATGCTCAATGTCGCCGGCTGGAATCTTTTTGCGCCGGCCAGCCGGATGTTGATGGCGGTCAACGTCGTATGCGCGCTGTCGGTGGCTAGCGCGGTTTTCCTGATCCTGGAAATGGATCAGCCATTCAATGGCGTCATCAGTATTTCCGATGCGCCCATGCGAGCGGCGCTGGAGCGCTTGCTTGAATGACGAAGGGTCTTGCCTGCTGCAGTCGC
>JAEUOH010000126.1 GCA_016790845.1 Dechloromonas sp. | reverse complement strand
CCGCGTTGCACGCGTTACTGGCCGGCCCCTTGAAATTCGCGCCGGCCGGCCGGTCGACCGCGACGGATTGCACGTCGAGGATTTCGGCCTGCAGCTTAACCTGATGCTGGCGGTACCGGCCACGGTGGTCGTCGGCACGCTGCAGGACGCGATCCGGCAGCTCGATGCCACGTGCCTTGGGGATCGTGCGCGGCAGATGTGACGATTGCATCAAGCCCGTGCCCATCCGGCTTGGCGGGCCTATACTGATAGCTGGTTTCCAGCCAAACAAGTGAAGGAAAATGCCCGAGAATGGAACCGGCCCCTGGTGGCTTGCGCCCTTGCCGCAAGACCTGGCGGCGGGTAATGAAGCGCCAGGCCTGTCGAGCAGCGAGGCGCGCGAACGGCTGACCGGTTTCGGCCCCAACCTGTTCCGCGAGCGTCCACGTAGATCCCTGTTGCGCCAATACCTTTCACGCTTCCGGAATCCGCTGGTCGTGATCCTGCTGGTGGCCAGCGCGGTATCGGCATTTACCGGCGAGGTCGCCAATTTCCTGATCATCAGCATCATCGTCCTGCTCAGCGTCACGCTCGATTTCGTTCAGGAATACCGCGCCAACAGCGCGGCCGAGCGCTTGAAACAATCAGTTTCCCTGCGCGCGCTGGTCATGCGCGACGGCCAGCCGGTGAGCATTCCGGTCAAGGAGGTGGTGCCGGGCGACGTCGTTCTGTTGTCTGCCGGCGATATGGTGCCGGCCGATGGCCGGGTGCTCGAAGCACGCGATTTCTTCGTCATGCAGGCCTTGCTGACCGGAGAGTCATACCCTGTCGAAAAACGACCGGGAACGCTGGCTGAAACGGCGAGCGAATTGCAGGAAGCGACCAACGCGCTGTTCATGGGCAGCACGGCGATCAGTGGCAGCGCCCGCATGCTGGTGGTCAAGACCGGTGCCGCCACCGCCATCGGCGAGATCGCCGACAGACTGGCCTTGCCCGCCGAGCCGACCGCTTTCGAGCAGGGTACCCGGCACTTCGGCATGCTGATCATGCGCCTGACGGTGCTCATGGTGATGTTCGTGCTGCTGGTCAATGCCTTCTTCCACAAGCCCTGGCTGGAATCCTTCCTGTTCGCGGTGGCGCTGGCCGTCGGGCTGACGCCGGAACTGCTGCCGATGGTCATTTCGGTGACGCTGTCGCGCGGTGCCTTGCGCATGGCCAAGCAGCGCATGATCGTCAAACGTCTGTCGGCGATCCAGGATCTGGGCTCGATGGACGTTTTGTGTACGGACAAGACCGGCACCCTGACCGAAGCCAGAATTCGCCTCGAAAAGCATGTCGACCCCAGCGGGCGGCCAAGCGAGCGGGTGCTCGAACTGGCCTATCTCAACAGCTTTTTCGAGACCGGCCTGAAAAGCCCGCTCGACGAGGCCATCCTCGCCCACAGCCATATCGAGGTCGGCGCCTGGAAAAAAATCGACGAGGTGCCTTTCGACTTCGAGCGGCGCCGGGTTTCGGTGCTGGTCGACAACGGCGAGACACGCTGGCTGGTGGTCAAGGGCGCTCCCGACGACATTGTCGGGCTGTGTACCCGATATGAAGGCGATGGCGGCAGGACGCTCGATGCGGCGGCATTGCAGGCCATTGCGGGGCAGCAACATGCGCTTGAAGAAGAGGGTTTCCGGGTGCTCGGTATCGCCTGGCGGCAGGTGCCGATGGAACATTCGCATGCGGTGGTGGGCGACGAGTCGGAGCTGGTGCTAGCCGGTTTCGCCGCCTTTCTCGATCCGCCGAAGGAAAGCGCGGCGTCTGCGCTCCAGGCGCTCAAGCGGGCCGGCGTGGCGATCAAGATCGTTACCGGCGACAGCGATCTGGTCACACGGCACGTCTGCGCCCAATTGAAAATTCCTGTGACCGGGCTGCTGACCGGCAAAGAAATCGCCCAACTCGGCGATCAGGCCCTGCGTGCACGGGTAGAGACAGCCAATCTCTTCTGCCGCGTCAATCCGGCGCAGAAAAACCGGGTCATCCAGGCGCTCAAGGCGCGCGGCCATGTCGTCGGATACCTTGGTGACGGGATCAACGACGCGCCCTCGCTGCATTCGGCGGATGTCGGGCTGTCGGTCGATACCGCAGTGGATGTGGCGAAGGAAGCCGCCGACATCATCCTGCTCAAGCACGACCTGCATGTGCTACAGGCCGGTGTCGTCGAGGGGCGGCGCACCTTCGGCAACATCATGAAATATCTGATGATGGGCACCAGCTCCAACTTCGGCAACATGTTCAGCATGGCCGGCGCCGCGCTGTTCCTGCCTTTTCTGCCCATGCTGCCGACGCAGATCCTGCTCAACAACATCCTGTACGACGTTTCGGAGACGCCGATCCCGCTGGATCAGGTCGATGCCGTGGAAATTCGCACCCCGCGTGCGCTCGACATGAAT
>JAEUOH010000092.1 GCA_016790845.1 Dechloromonas sp. | reverse complement strand
CGAGATTCAGGCGCTGGTCGATACGGCACACGGCAATCCGCGTCGCCTCACCGTCGGTCTCGATGCGCAACGGCTGGCGATGCTGCTGGCGGTGTTGCACCGCCATGCCGGCATCGTCTGCTTCGATCAGGATGTCTTCGTGAATGCGGTGGGCGGCGTCAAGATCGCCGAGCCGGCGGCCGATCTGGCGGTGTTGCTTTCGATAACATCATCGCTTAAAAACAAGGCATTACCGTCGAAACTTGTTGTATTTGGTGAAGTTGGACTGGCCGGAGAGATCCGCCCTGCGCCGCGTGGGCAGGAGCGCCTGAAGGAGGCCGCCAAGCTCGGTTTCACGCGCGCCCTGATTCCAGATGCCAATCGCCCCAGGCAACCGATAGCCGGCATGGAGGTTATCGCCGTCAAGCGGGTGGAAGAGGCGGTAGCGAGGATACGCGAGATCGAATAAGCTCCCCGGAACCCCGGATTCGAGAACATGTTCAATTTATCCCGTTATTTCTCCATCCTCAGCCTGATCCTGATCGGTCTGGCTGCCGGTTTGCTCGGACTGATGTATCGCGAAGCGTCGGTCAGGCAGATGACGACGCTGGCAGAGGATCGCAATCTGGCCATGGCCCAGGTTTTCGAGAATGCGCTTGGCGACTCCCTGGCCGAGTTGATGGACGCCTCGATCGGCAAGGATGCCTCGATGTTGCAGCAGTCCGAGGAGTCGCTCGGCATGCGCAACAGCCTGACCTCGTTGCTGCGGCGGACTGCCGTGGTCAACGTGAAGATCTACAACCGGCTGGGCGTGACGGTCTTTTCGACCGATGCGACGCAGATCGGCGACAGCAATCTCGATAACCCCGGCTTCAAGACCGCACTCAGCGGCGTCGTGACCAGCGAACTGCGGCACCACAAGGCAATGGAAACCTTCGACGGCACGCGCGCAAACATCGACCTGCTGGCCAGTTTCATTCCGGTGGCCGGTGAGGGGCAGGCGATCGACGGGGTGATCGAGCTTTATCAGGATGTCACGCCGTTCATGGCCGCGTTCCGCAACATGCTGTGGATCGTCACGGCGGTGGTCGCCTGCGTCTTTGCCGTGCTCTATCTGATGCAGCTCCTGGTCGTCCGTCGTGCGCAAGGCATCCTGCACGAACAGGCCGAACGCATCGAGGCGGCGCGCAGTACCTTGGAAGTCCAGGTCGATGCGCGAACCCAGGAATTGCGGCGAGCCATCCACCAACTCGAAGGCGAGGTCGCGGAGCGGCGCCAGGCCGAAAGCAAGCTCAATTATCTGGCCTATCACGATCCCTTGACCGGGCTGGCCAACCGCCGCTATTTCCTGGAACGGCTGGAAGCCAGCCTGATCGACGCGAGCGCCAAGAAACAGCGGCTTGCGGTACTGTTCATCGATCTCGACCAGTTCAAACAAGTCAACGATTCGCTCGGGCATGGTGTCGGCGACGAGTTGCTGGTGGCGGTCGCCGCCGCACTGTGCGAGCACGTGCGCCTGATCGACATGCTGGCGCGTCTGGGCGGCGACGAATTCATCTGCGTGATGGAGTCGGTGCGCTCGGATGAAGAGGTCGCCATGCTGGCGCAGGAGGTGATCGCCGCCTTCGATTCGCCATTCCGCATCGACGGTCACGACCTGTTCCTGTCGGCATCGGTCGGCGTCAGTGTTTATCCGAACGATGGCGATTCGGTCGGCGATCTGCTACGCAACGCCGATACCGCGATGTATCGGGCCAAGGCGCTGGGCCGTGGGCATTACCACTTCTACACACCGGAAATGACTCGCGATGCACAGGAGCGCATCCGGATCGACATGCTGCTGCGGCGGGCGCTGGAAAACGGCGAGTTGTCGGTGCATCTGCAGCCACAGGTGGATTCGAAGAGCGGCTACCTGGTCGGTGCCGAAGCACTGGTTCGCTGGGAAAGTCCGGAACTCGGCTCGGTGCCGCCGGCACGTTTCATTCCGCTGGCCGAGGATTCGGGCATCATCATTCCGCTCGGCAACTGGGTACTGCGCGAAACCTGCCGCCAGGTCATGCGCTGGAAGGCGAGCGGCTTCGATCTGCCGCAGGTTTCGGTCAATCTGTCGGTCAAACAGCTTGAGCGTCCCGAGTTCGTCGATACCCTGGTAGAGATTCTGGACGAAACCGGCATCGAGCCGTCCCGCCTCAAACTGGAAATCACCGAGTCGGTGGTCATGATCGTCGAGGACGCCTTCACGCTGCTCGATCGCCTGCGCAAGATCGGGATCAGCCTGGCGCTCGACGACTTCGGCACCGGCTACTCGTCGCTGAGCTATCTGAAAATGCTCCCGGTGCAGCAGCTCAAGATCGATCGATCGTTCGTGGTCGGCATCGGCAACAATCCGGAAGACGAGGCAATCATCCGTTCGGTCATGGCGCTGGCGCAGAGCCTCGATTTCGAGGTTGTCGCCGAGGGCGTGGAGACTGCTGAACAAGCCGATTTCCTGGGCGAACTGGGTTGCCATCAATTGCAGGGTTTCCTGCATGGATCGGCCGTGGCGCCGGCCGAATTCCGGGCGCGCTGGGCAAGCCTGCCGCGATGATCGGCTTCGCCTGGCGACTTCTGGGCCGGGAGCTTCGTTCCGGTGAGCTACGGACGCTGCTCGCAGCGCTGGTGGTGGCGGTGGCCGCCGTCACGGCGGTCGGTTTTTTTACCGATCGCATCCGGCTGGCCCTGGAGTTGGAAGCGCATCAGTTGCTCGGCGGCGATCTGGTGCTGGTTGCCGATCATCCCTGGGAGGCTCAGGTTCGGGCCGAAGCGGCAAGGTTCGGATTGCAGGCTGCCGAGACCATCGTTTTTCCGAGCATGGTGCAGGCCGATGGGCGTGCGCAACTGGCGGACATCAAGGCGGTCAGTGCGGGCTATCCGCTGCGCGGGCGGCTAGGAACGGCGTCCGTCGGCGATGGCGAACGCCCGGTGGCGGGTACGGTCTGGCTCGACGAGCGGCTTTCCGGCGCGCTGCAGGCCGGGCCGGGGCAGATCGTGCAACTCGGGCTGAGCAAGCTGCCGGTGGCGGCGATCCTGACTCTGGAACCGGACCGTGGCATCAATTTCTTCACACTGGCGCCACGCCTGATGATGCACATCGACGACTTGCCGGCCAGCGGACTGGTGCTGCCCGGCTCCCGGCTCACCTACCGCTTTCTGGTGGCTGGCGACAGCGTCGCCGTGGCCGGTTTCCGCAAGGCGGTCGAGCCGCGT
>JAEUOH010000073.1 GCA_016790845.1 Dechloromonas sp. | reverse complement strand
CCAGCCGGCATTTGCCGCCAAGGTCAGTTGCCACCTGACCTATGGCGGCGAAACCCGCGTCGTCGAAGCGGCGCCGACCAGCGACCCTTACACCGTCGCGCCGGTCGCCTTCGGTTCCTATTTCCTGTTCCGCATCGTCTTTCGCGACCAGCCCGCCGACCTTGCCGGCATCAAGCTCACCACCTATGCCGACCGCAATGAAGGCCCGGTCATCATTCATCAGGCCGTTCATCCCTATCCGCCGCCGGCGGCTACGAGTGGCGGCTTTACCGGGCTAAATTTCGCTTACGAACCGGTACGCGACGGCGAATTGCAGTACTGGTGCGAATTGAAGGAAGCACCATGAAAATCGGCACTTTTTGGCGGTCGACCGCAGCAGGTGCCCTGTTCTTGCTCGCCAGCGTCGCAGCGTATGGCGAAGCCGTCACCCTGCTCTTCGCCGGCGACCTGATGCTCACCGACGGCCCCGGCCAGACCATCACTCAGGGCGGCGACCCGCTCGCCCCCTTCGCCGCCATTCTCGACGCCGCCGACTACCGCATCGGCAACCTCGAAGTGCCGGTCGCCAGCGGCGGCCAACCACACGCCACCAAGATCGTCACCTTCCGCGCCGAACCGAACACGCTGACCGTGCTACAAGGCCGCTTCGACGCCGTCTCGCTCGCCAACAACCATTCCGGCGACTACGGCCACGACGCTTTCGTCGAAACCATGCAGCACCTCGCCAACGCCGGCATCGCGTATTTTGGCGGCGGCCGCAATTTGGCCGAAGCTCACCGGCCGCTATGGATCGAAAAGAATGGCCTGAAAATCGCCGTCCTCGGTTACAACGAATTCAAGCCGCGCGCCTTCCAGGCCGGCCCCATCTGGCCCGGCGTCGCCTGGAGCGAAGACGACCTCGTGATCGCCGACATCCGCGCCGCCAAAGCGGCCGGCGCCGACCACGTCATCCCCTTCATGCACTGGGGCTGGGAAAAGGAAACGCAGCCCACCGAGCGCCAGAAAGCGCTCGCCCGCAAAATGATCGACGCAGGCGCCGCCCTCGTCGTCGGCGGCCACCCCCACGTCACGCAAGGCGCCGAAATCTACCAGGGCAAGCCCATCGTCTACAGCCTCGGCAATTTCGTTTTCGACGGCTTCGATTACCCCGAAGCCCAACGCGGCTGGCTGCTGCGCCTGAAACTCGACAAATCCGGCGTCCTCTTCTGGGAAACCCTGGCCGCGCAGATCGACGACGCCGGCACGCCCTGGCCGGCCTCCGGCGCCTTCACGCCCTGCGGGCGGGGCGGCGACCCCGTGATATCGGAATGCCAGAATCCTTGAGCGCGTCCAAGACTTGACCCTGCCTAATCGCTTGCCCGCTGCTCAAAACCTTCGAACTCCCCTTCGCCAACGGCGATATTGACGCGTTCGACCTGTGCGCGCGGTGGGCCGCGCCGTGCCCAGGAGATCAGCTTGATGACGGCAATTTCTTCACCGGCCAGCATCGCCTCGACGCTGCCGTCGCGGCGGTTACGCACCCAGCCAGCAACGCCGAGCAATCGCGCCTGTTCGGCCAGCGAGGCGCGGTAGCAAACGCCCTGAACGATGCCTTCGATAATGAGATGACGGGTGATGTGCGCCATGCGAACCTCTGTTTCAAGTTGTATGGATGCTTACAAGCTTAAACGAGGCTGACGCGAATTTCCCCCTGCCTGCGGGAATCCGTTTAGCGACCGGTTGCGGTCGACACCCGGAAACGGGCGATTTTGCCCGTGTTATGGCTTAGCGTTCGCGCAGGGTCACCGGCAGGGCGGTGCTCTTGTCGCGGCCCCACAGATCGAGCGGGTCGCCAACCGAGCGGCGCAACACTTCGCGGGCCTTGTGGGCGGTGACTGGTTCATTGAACGAGATGAGCTGGGCGAATGCCTGCCCGGTCAGTCGGTACAACCACGTTCGGCGTTTGACGATCATGCTGACCTCACTTGGAGTTGATGACGCATTGGACTACTTGTCCCGCCGTGGGCGATTGGATCGACTTTACTCCATTTTTCCCGGAAATGCCCGCCTTTACTGGTAGCGCAAGGCCTCGATCGGATCGAGCCGCGCCGCCTTGCGCGCCGGATACCAGCCAAAGAAGATGCCGACCGTGGCGGCGACGGCGAAGGCGACCAGCGCGGCGGTACCGGATATGACGATGACCATGCCGGTAAAGGCGTTGATGCCGAGCGCGATTGCGAGGCCGAGAAAAAGGCCGAGCAGGCAGCCGGCAAAGGAAATCATGATTGCTTCGAGCAGGAACTGCGTCAGGATGTCGCGCTGACGCGCGCCGATGGCCATGCGGATGCCGATTTCGCGCGTCCGCTCGGTGACCGAAACGAGCATGATGTTCATGATGCCGATGCCGCCGACCAGCAGCGAAATGGAGGCGATGGCGCCGAGCAGGATGGACATGGTGCGCGTCGTTTCGGCTTCCGACTCGGCAGCGGCCGACAGGTTGCGCATGAAGAAATCGTCCGGCACGCCTTCGCGTAGCCGGTGGCGCTGGCGCAGCAGCGAGGTCGTGGCGTCCATGACGCGTTCCATGTTCTCGGCAGAATCGGCCTGCACCATGATCATCCGCACCGAGCCCAGGAAGGGCGTGCCGAACACCTTGCGCTGCGCGGTGGTGAGCGGAATGATCACGGTGTCGTCTTGGTCGTTGCCGTCGAGGTTCTGCCCCTTGCTACCGAGCACACCGATGACGATGAACGGGTTCTGCTGGATGCGCATGGTCTTGCCGACCGGGTTTTCGTCACCGAACAGGTTCTGCGCCGTAGTTTTGCCGATCAGCGCCACCCGCGTCGCCGAACGGACATCCGAGTCGCCGAAGGCGGCGCCGCTGGCGATTGTCCATGCCCGCGCTTCGAGATAAGGCGGGGTGGTGCCGATGACATTGGCGCTCCAGTTTTGCGAGCCGTAAACCAGTTGCCGCCGCCCCTGATGGGTCGGCGCAACATTGACCACACCATCGAGTTCGGCAATCGCCTCGGCATCGGCCACATTCAGCGTCGGCCCGCCGGCCGAACCACTGCGCACGCCGGCAGCGGTAAAGGAACCCGAGAGCACGATGAACAGGTTGCTGCCCATCGTGCTGATCGTCTGCTGCACGGCATACTGCGCGCCCTGCCCGATGGCCATCATGATGACCACGGCACCGACGCCGATCACCATGCCGAGCATGGTCAGCGCCGAGCGCAGGCGATTGGCGCCCATCGCCAGCCAGGCTTCGCCGAGCATCGCCCTGAGCATCATTCCGGCACCGCCTCGGTGAGATGGTCGCTGACGATATGGCCGTCGAGAAAGCGCACCTGGCGCTTGGCGTGGGCGGCGATGTCCGGTTCATGCGTGACGAGAACGACGGTGATGCCTTCGCGATTCAGTTCGCCGAACAGCGCCATGATTTCCTCGCTGGTGTGGCTGTCGAGGTTGCCGGTCGGCTCGTCGGCGAGGATCAGCTGCGGCTTGTTGACCAGCGCCCGGGCGATTGCCACGCGCTGCTGCTGGCCGCCGGAAATGCGGTTGGGCAGCGAATCAGCGTATTTGCCGAGGCCGACCTTGTCCAGCATCTCGCGCGCCGCCGCACGCCGGGTTTCCTTGTCGACACCGGAATAAACCAGCGGCAGCGCGACGTTGTCCTGCAGGCTCATGCGCGGCAACAGGTTGAAGCCCTGGAAAACGAAGCCGAGCGTACGGTTGCGCAGGATCGCCAGGGCGTCCTTGTCCATGTGCGCAACGTTCTGGCCAGCCAGAAAATAGTCGCCGCTGCTTGGCGTATCGAGGCAGCCGAGCAGGTTCATGAAGGTCGACTTGCCGGAACCGGACGGCCCCATGATGGCGATGAATTCGCCGGGACGGATTTCCAGGTCGACACCCTTCAAGGCCGGAAACAGGCCGGCCGCCGTTTCGTAGGACTTGCCCAGCCCGACGACGCGAATGACCGGGTCGGTCATCAGAACATCCGCATCCCGACGCTGGACGGCTTCTTGTCGCCCGTCGTGTTTTCGCCGATGACGACACGGTCGCCGGCATTGAGCTCGCCGCTGATGACTTCTGTATTGCGGTTGTCGGTAATGCCGATCTGCACGCTGACCGGCCTGATTTCGCCATCGGCCAGCACATAGACCGTACCGCTCTGGCCGTCGCGCTTCTTACCCTTTTTCTCGCCGCCGGCACCGGGCGCACCGCCGCTCATGCCGCTCATGCCGCCCATCCCTGGGCCGGTTGCGGTCGACCCCGGATTTTGGCCATTTTCCGGCTTCTTGCCGGCGGCGTCGGCCGGCTTGAAGCGCAGCGCGGCATTTGGCACCAGCAGCACGTCGCTGCGCTTCTGGACGCCGATATTGACGTAGGCCGTCATGCCCGGCAGCAACTGGAGATCGGGATTGTCGACCCGGATGCGGACGTTGTAGGTCACCACGTTCTGCGTGTTGGTCGGGTTCAGGCGAATCTGCTGCACCTCGCCCTGAAAGCTGCGATTGGGGAAGGCATCGACGGTGAAGCGCACCTTCTGGCCTTCCTTGATGTTGCCGATATCGGCCTCGGCAAAGCTGGTGTCGATCGCCATCTTCGAGAGATCCTGGGCGATCTGGATCAGCGTCGGCGTCTGGAAGCTGGCCGCCACGGTCTGCCCGATATCGACCAGGCGGGCGACGACGACGCCGGACACCGGCGAGGTGATCACCGTGTAATTCAGGTTGACCCGATCCTTCTCTGCCGCCGCCTTGGCCTGCGCCAGCTGGGCTTCGGCGGATTTCAGCACCTGCACCGCCTGATCGTATTCCTGGCGCGACACATATTCCTTCTCGAATAACGCCTTCATGCGCACCGCGTTGGCCCGCGCCAGTTCGACCGACGCCGACACGTTCAGCACGTTGGCCTCGCTCTGCTTGGCCTGGGCCGCCATCAGCGACTGGTCGAGTTCCAGCATTTTCTGGCCGGCCTCGACCTTGTCGTTGAAATCGACATACAGCTTCCTGACCGTGCCCGACACCTGGGTGCCTACGTTCACCAGCACCAGCGGGGTCAGCGTGCCGTTGGCCGACACAGTCTGGATCACGTCACCTTTTTCGAGCGTCGCCAGCTTGAAGCGCGTTTCCGGATTCTGCGCCGCGCGCTGCTTGGCGTACCAGACACCACCGCCGATCAGGGCAGCGGCCAGTGCAACGCCGATGGCGATCTTGCCAATGTGTTTCATGGTCTTCCTTCGGCTGCCGGTTGCAGCAGCGTGTAATCGAGCGCACCCACCGCCTGGGCCAGCGTGGCGCGATAAACGAACCAGTCGAGCGCCGCCTGGATACGCTGCAAACGGGCGCTGGCCAACGCGCTCTGCGCGGTCAGCAAGTCGAGCACGGTGCCGACGCCGGCCTTGTAACGGCCCAGCGCAACACGCTCCGACTGTTCGGCGCTGGCCACCAGATCGACCGTCGTTTTCAGGGTCTGGGTCGCGGTGGTCAGGCTCTGGTAAGCCTTCCAGACATCGAGCGCCACCTGGTTGCGCAGGGTATCCAGCTGCGCGTTCTTGACATCGACCTGGGCGGCCGCGGCGCGCACCCGGTAAGTGGTATCGAAACCGCTGAAGATCGGCAGATCGACCGTGACACCGATGACGCCGCCATTGACCGAGACACGATCGGTCTCGGCCCAGGTCGGGCCGGTAGACAGGCTGATGGTCGGACGTCCCTGTGCCTGTACCAGGTCGACGTTGGCCTGCGCCGCCTTGACCTGCGCTTCGGCCGCCTTCAGATCGGGCCGACGGACTTCGGCCTCGGTGATCAGTGCCGCCACCTCGCGCTGGAAATCGCCGGCCGGCAACTCGGCCGGCGGCGGCTCCAGCGTCAACAATTGGCCGGCCTTGAAGCCCATTGCATTGGCCAGCGCGCCCAGCGCATTGCGCGCCTCGCCCTCGGCCTTGATGCGTGTCAGCGTCGCCTGCGACAGCGCCGTCTGCGCCAGCAGGCGGTCGGCTGGCGTCGCGACGCCAACGTTGTAGCGCGATTCGGCGGCGTTGAAACCCTCGCGCGCGGCCCGCTCCGCTTCGGTGGTCGACACCACCGCGGCGCGCGTCGCCTGCGCCGTGTAAAAGGCTTGCAAGGCCGAGAGGAACAGCGACTGCACCCGGGAATCCTGGGTTGCGGCGGCGGCCGCCAGCAACTGCCGGGCATACTCGCCATTGGCCGAACGCGCGCCGGAATCGAAGACCAGCCAGGACAGCGTCAGCGCGGCACTGCTCGCGTTGTAGTAACGGCTATCGTTCTGGTAACGGCTGGCGCCAAGCCGACCGTCGAGATTCGGCAGCCAGGCCGCCTGCGCAACGCCAACCTGCGCCGCCTGCACGCGGGCAGCCGCCCACACCTCGCGGGTCTGCGGGTTGTTGCACAGGGTCAGGTCAACCGCCTCGATTGCCGACAAGGGCGTGCCAGGTATCTCGCGGGCACAGGGAACGTCGCCCTGCCGGCCTGCCATCTGCGGCGACGGCATGGGCGGAGTGATGCCGGCGGTATTGAAGGGATCAATGCCGGCCGCCAAGGCGGTGCCGGTCGCGGTCAACAGCAAAAATAGGGCAAAAATGCGCATGCCGGGAGTTTACCGTTTCCCGATCCGCCGAAAAGTTAAGTTTTGTAATCCATTGTCAAAACCAGCCGTGCGTGCGAGGGACAATACGACAGCGGTCTTACAAACCTCCAGGATCGCAATAGAGCACCGAGGCGTTTCCGGACGGCTCTTTCGTCAGGATTGGGCGATCCGTTGCATCTGCCTCGTTATCCCGCTTGGCAACCGTAAAATCCACACCGTATCTGGCTTTCAGTTTTACTTTCGCTTTCGCAAGCGGCATGTCGATGGTGAAGGATTGAAAAATGGCCCAGCCACAGCCACGCTCTCCGGTTTTATTGCATACGCCTATCCAAATTTCCGAAAAAGGCAGGCCGAGAACAGTGCCCTTAATTGGATACGCGAAGTAAGAGTCCGTTTTCTCCCTGGCCTTGCCCGAAGCTAACAGCGCCTCCACCAGCGCGCGCATTTCTTTCGATTCACCGCATTCGACAAATTCCCGGGTGATCCGCTCGTCCACCACCAGGGGAATACCGTCACCCGCTTGCGCCAAAGAAGCCGTCAGCAACGCGACAGCCAGCCAGGTTTTCATATTGCTTTCCCGCACGAAGACGAAGACTTCAAATGATTTGCCGCAATTTCGCTTCCAGTTCCGGAATGGCGGTTTGAACGGTTTCCCAAACCACGTCGAGATCGAGTTCAAAGTAGCCATGCGCCATGCGTTTGCGCATACCCTTCATTTGAAGCCAGGGAATCTCCGGATGGCCAGCGACGAAAACCGAATGCTGATCCAGCAGTTAAGCCGCCAATTCGCCGATGACCAGCAACTTCATAATCACCGCATCCTGCGTCTTTGAATCGGCCAGAAAATCATCCTTGCCGATTCCCTCCACATAACTGAGCGTCTGAGTGGCGGCCCCCCGCATCAGTTCGACGTAGTCGGCGTGACGACGTTCCTGTTCGGTCATACTGTGATCGCCTCTTCAAGCACCTGCTCGCGGAATTTCCCGGGCAGGTCTTTCGGCGTCAAGACGTCGACAGCGATGCCCAACGCGGTTTGCAGTTCAATCTGGATTGCACCCAGATCGAACAAAGTCACGCCGGGCAAGGGGTCAACAAGCAAGTCCAGATCGCTGCCTTCGGTATCCGTACCCCGCGTAACCGAGCCAAACACCCTGGGGTTGTGAGCGCGATGGCTCAAGGTGACTTGCCGAATCAACTCGCGATTCTGGTTCAGCACTGTTGATGGCTTCAAACCCATTTCCGTTTCTCTGATAGTGCAGCAGCAACATGTCCTATCTTATCCGATCCGGATCATCCGGCAATCGCCGAAGCGATTCCAACAACCAGCAGCCAACCCAAGTTCCCACTTCGGTTTTTGCCCAATTTTTGCCGTCGACCGCAACAGCCCCGTCAGATCAATGATCTCCGTAAGCCCGCATTCTTGCTGCAATGCGGTAAAATCGCGACCCATGCTCTATCCACTCATCCGCAAGTTCTTTTTCGCCCTCGACGCCGAGACTGCGCACGGCATCGGCATGAGCGGCGTTTCCTTCCTCGATGCGACCGGTTTCGCCAAATGCCTGGCCAAACCGGTGACGCCTTGCCCGGTCGAGGTCATGGGCCTCAAGTTCCCCAATCCGGTCGGCCTGGCGGCCGGGCTGGACAAGAACGGCGACCATATCGACGGCCTGGCGGGACTCGGTTTCGGCTTCATCGAGATCGGCACCATCACGCCAAAGCCGCAAGACGGCAATCCGCGTCCGCGCCTGTTCCGCATCCCGGAAGCGCAGGGCATCATCAACCGCATGGGCTTCAACAACGCGGGCGTCGACCGTCTGCTGGAAAACGTGCGGATGGCGAAATTCCCGAAGAGCGGCGGCATCCTGGGGATCAACATCGGCAAGAACGCGACGACGCCGATCGAGCACGCGGCCGACGACTACCTGATCTGCCTGAACAAGGTCTATAACGACGCCAGCTACATCACGGTCAATATTTCGTCGCCGAACACCAAGAACCTGCGCGAACTGCAGAAGGACGAAGCACTTGACGACCTGCTGGCGCAACTTAAAGCGCGCCAGGAAATCCTCGCCGACAAGCACGGCAAGTACGTGCCTATGGCGCTCAAGATCGCCCCAGATCTCGACGACGAA
Source organism: Dechloromonas sp. (assembly GCA_016790845.1). Classification (GTDB taxonomy): domain Bacteria; phylum Pseudomonadota; class Gammaproteobacteria; order Burkholderiales; family Rhodocyclaceae; genus Azonexus. The sequence goes on along the minus strand of JAEUOH010000073.1, from coordinate 4,605 downwards.
CAGATCACCGCCATCGCCGATGCGCTGCGCCGCCACCGCATCGACGGCGTGATCGCCACCAACACCACGCTTTCACGCGAGGGCGTCGAGGGCTTGCCGAATGCGAACGAAACGGGCGGTCTCTCCGGCGCGCCGGTCTTCCGCAAGTCGACCGACGTGCTCAGAAAGCTCTCCACAGCGCTGGCCGGCGAACTGCCGATTATCGGCGTCGGCGGCATCATGGGCGGCGAGGATGCGGCCGAAAAGATCCGCGCCGGCGCGAGCCTGGTGCAGTTCTACAGTGGTTTTATCTATCGCGGTCCGGATCTTGTCAGCGAAGTTGCGGATACTCTGGCATATGCAATGAAGAAAAAGGTCTAAACCCTTATTTTTCTTGCGGTTGTTCGCACCGCGGCAAAACCTGATAATAATGGCCTCGACTCCTACCCAAACATGAGCCACTACCTTTTCATCCTCGTCGGCGCGGTGCTGGTCAACAACGTCGTGCTGGTGAAGATACTCGGTCTTTGCCCCTTCATGGGCGTTTCCAAGAAGCTGGAGACCGCTTACGGCATGGGCGCCGCCACGACTTTCGTGCTGACCATGGCGACCGGGGCGAGTTACATCATCGACCACTTCCTGCTCATTCCCTTCGGGCTGGAATATCTGCGCACGCTGTCCTTCATCGTCACTATCGCCGCCATCGTCCAGCTGACCGAGATGGTCATCGCCAAGACCTCGCCTACGCTGCAGCAGACGCTGGGCATTTACCTGCCGCTGATCACCACCAACTGCGCGGTGCTCGGCGTGCCGCTGCTAAATATCTCGAACAACAATAATTTCGTCGAATCTCTGCTCTTCGGCGCCGGCAGCGCGGTCGGCTTCTCGCTGGTGCTGATCCTTTTCGCCGGCATCCGCGAACGCGTCGAGGGCGCCGAAGTGCCGGTCTACTTCCGTGGTGTCGCCATCGCCATGGTCACCGCCGGCCTCATGGCGCTCGCCTTCATGGGCTTCGCCGGACTGGACAAGTACCAGTAATCATGGAAATCGTCCTCGCCATCGCCATCATGGCCCTCGGTGCCGTCGTCCTCGGCGCTGCGCTGGGCTTCGCCTCGATCAAGTTCAAGGTCGAGGGCGACCCGCTGATCGAGAAGATCGAAGCCATCCTGCCGCAGACGCAATGCGGCCAATGCGGCTACCCGGGTTGCAAGCCCTACGCCGAGGCCATCGCCAATGGCGACGAAATCAACAAATGCCCGCCCGGCGGCACGGAGGGCGTGCAGCGCCTGGCCGACCTGCTCGGGCGCGAGGTCAAGCCACTCAATGCCGAAGAAAAACCCAAGCAGATCGCCATCATCGACGAGCAGACCTGCATCGGCTGCACGCTGTGCATCCAGGCCTGCCCGGTCGATGCCATCGTCGGCGCCGCCAAGCAGATGCACACCATCGTCGCGCCCTTGTGCACCGGCTGCGAGCTGTGCCTGCCGCCGTGCCCGGTCGAGTGCATCCGCATGGAACCGATTGCCGAGAACATCGACAACTGGAAGTGGAAATACCCCGTGGTTGAAATCAAGGCCGCCCCGTTGAAAGAGGCTGCCTGATGCTGATGAACCTGTTCAAGTGCAAGGGCGGCGTCAAGCCGCCGACCAACAAGACGCAGTCCATCACCCTGCCGATCGCCACCGCGCCGATTCCGTCGCGCCTGGTCGTGCCGCTGCACCAGAGCATCGGCGGCACGCCGCGCCCGATCGTGCAGGCCGGCGATCAGGTACTAAAAGGCCAGCTGATCGGCGAGGCCGACGGCTGGATCTCCGCTGCCGTCCACGCCCCAACTTCCGGCACCGTGGTCGAGGTGGCGATGCACGTGCAGCCACACCCGTCGGGACTTGACGCCATGTGCGTCGTCATCGCGCCGGATGGCAGGGACGAGTGGATCGCCCACCAGCCTTTCGATTACGCCAACGCGGCGCCCGAGGCAGTCCGCGAATACCTGCAGCAGTCCGGCGTCGTCGGGCTCGGTGGCGCCGTCTTCCCGACCCACGGCAAGCTGACGCCGTCGAAAACCGTGCCGATGGAAGAACTGGTGATCAACGGCGCCGAATGCGAGCCTTTCATCACCTGCGACGACCTCCTGATGCGCGAGCGCGCCGAGGAAGTCGTGCGCGGCATCGGCATCTTCCGCGACCTGTTGCAGCCCAAGAAGGTGCTGATCGGCATCGAGGACAACAAGCCTGAAGCGGCGGCGGCCATGCGTGCCGCGGTCGGCGCGCTGGGCGAGCCGTTTTCCGTGGTCGTCGTGCCCACGCTCTACCCGGCCGGCGGCGCCAAACAGCTGATCCGCGTGCTGACCGGCAAGGAAGTGCCGGCCGCCAAACGCTCGACCGACCTCGGCGTTCAGTGCTTCAACGTCGCCACGGCCTACACCGCCTGGCGCGCCATCGCCCACGGCGAGCCGGTCGTATCAAGACTGGTCACCGTCACCGGCAATGTCCATGCGCCGCGTAACTACGAGGTGCTGATCGGCACGCCGATGGACGAGCTGCTCCAGCTGGCGACGCCACACCCTGACACCGACGGCATCATCATGGGCGGCCCGATGATGGGCTTCCTGGTGCCCGATCGCCAGGTGCCGGTGATCAAGGCCACCAACTGCCTGATCGCCCACGACGACCGCCTGTTCCCTCCCAAACCGCCGGAAATGCCGTGCATCCGCTGCGGATCGTGTGCCCAGGCCTGCCCGCACGAACTTCAGCCGTTCGAGATGTACTGGTTCTCGCGTGCCAAGAATTTCGGCAAGACGCAGGAGTACCACATCTTCGATTGCATCGAATGTGGCTGCTGCTCTTTCGTCTGCCCGTCGCGCATCCCGCTGGTCCAGTATTTCCGCTTCGCGAAGAGCGAAATCTGGGCGCGCGAACGTGAGAAGAACGCGGCCGACGGCGCCAAGGCACGTTTCGAATTCAAGCAGCTCCGCGAGGAGCGCGAAAAGGCGGAAAAGGCCGAAAAGCTGGCCAAGGCGGCAGCCGCGCAGGCCGCCAAGAAAGCGGCGGAAGCTGCTGCCGCTGCGGCAGCCGGCGAACCCGTCGCCGAAGGCGCTGCCGCGGCCGAACCGGTTGCGGCGGAAGCTTCCCCGGTGCCTGTTGCGGTCGACCCCGAAAAAGCGGCAAAAATGGCCACCATCCAGGCCGCGATGGAGCGCGCCAAGGCCCAGCGCGAAGCCTCCCAGCCAAAGAACACCGAAGCACTGAAATCCTCGCAGCAAAAGGAAATCGACGAAATCGAGGCGCGCCGCCAGGCCGCCCACCTGACTGAAGCCGCCCCGCCCGCAGCGACCGGCGAGAAAACCGAATGATGTTCGCCCCCGCCCCCTTCCTGCTCAAGGACGTCAGCGTCAGCCAGGTGATGATCCAGGTCTGCGTCGCGCTGATTCCTGGCATCGCCGCCTACGCCAGCCTGGTCGGACCGGCCATTCTGGTGCAGTTGGTCATCGCCACGTTTGCCGCGCTGCTGGCGGAAGCCGTCATGCTCAAGATACGCGGCAAATCGCTGGCCCTCTTCCTGTCCGACGGCTCGGCTGTCGTAACCGCCTGGCTGATCGCCCTGACCTTCCCGCCGCTCGCCCCGTGGTGGCTGGTCGTTACCGGTACCGTATTCGCCATCGTCGTCGCCAAGCATCTTTACGGCGGCCTTGGCCAGAACCCTTTCAACCCGGCGATGGTCGCCTTCGCCGTCTGCATCGTCGCCTTCCCGGCGCTGATGTCCCAGTGGCCAAGCGTTGGGCTGCAACTTCGCCTGATCGACCAGATGAACATCATCCTGGGCTGGGCACCGCGCGTCGACGCGCTCTCCGGTGCCACCCCACTCGATGCGATGAAGACGGCCCTCAAGCTGGGCGACAGCACTTTCGATGTCAGCACGCTGCTCGCCAACCAGGACATCTACGGCAATTTTGCCGGTCGCGGCTGGGAATGGGTGGCCGGCGGCTACCTGCTCGGCGGGCTCTGGCTGTGGCACCGAAAGCTCATCACCTGGCATGTGCCGGTCGCCTTCATCGCCGCCATGGCTACGCTCTCAGGCGCCCTCTGGCTCTACAACCCGGCGCAATTCGCCAGCCCGCTGTTCCACCTGCTTTCCGGCGGTGCCATGCTCGGCGCCTTCTTCATCGCCACCGATCCTGTCTCCGGCTGCACCACGCCGCGCGGCAAACTCATTTTCGGCGCTGGCGCCGGCCTGCTCGCCTACATCATCCGTGTCTTCGGCGGCTACCCTGATGGCGTCGCTTTCGCCGTATTGCTGATGAATCTCTGCGCGCCGCTGATCGACCTGCTGACCCAGCCGCCGATCTTCGGCATGAAGGACAAGGCATGACCGCGGCGCCCAAGGAAATTTCCGCACCCGCCATGGCGGCCCGTACGGCGGCCATCCTCTTCGTCTTCGTCATCATCTTCACCGGCCTCCTGTCGGGTGCCTACCTGTGGACCAAGCCGGCGATCGAAGCTTCGGCGACCGAAGAAAAAATGAAGCTGGTCGATGAGGTGTTGCCCCGCAGCGACTACGACAATGCTTTGCTCGAAGACGTTATCGAGCTGCCGGCGACGCCTGAAATCGGCCTCGGCGAGCCGACCA
>JAEUOH010000063.1 GCA_016790845.1 Dechloromonas sp. | reverse complement strand
CGGCGAAACCATCGACCTGCGGCGCAAGGTGATGAAGTATCTCGGCAAGCACACGCGCAAGGACAACATCGCCTTCGACGGCCTGGCGCGCGTCTCGCATGTCACCGACGCCACCGACTGGCGCGTCGAATATCCTTTCGTTGTTCTCTATCCGGACACCGAAGAGGAAATTGGCCATCTGGTACGCGGCTGTATCGACGCCGGCCTGACCATCATCGCCCGCGGCGGCGGCACCGGCTACACCGGCGGCGCCGTACCGCTGACGCCTTACGCGGCGGTGATCAACACCGAAAAGCTGATCGACATCGGCCCGGTCGAAGAACTGGTGCTGGCCGGCCATGAAACGCCGTATGCGACGATCCGCACCGGCGCCGGCGTCGTCACCGAGCGCGTTTCGGAAGCCGCCGCGCTGGCTGGCCGCGTCTTCGCCGTCGACCCGACCTCGGCTTCGGCGTCCTGCATCGGCGGCAATATCGCCATGAACGCCGGCGGCAAGAAGGCCGTGCTGTGGGGCACCGCGCTCGACAACCTGGCCTGGTGGAAGATGGTCGACCCGGATGGCAACTGGCTGGAAGTCGAACGCGTCAATCACAACTATGGCAAGATCCACGAACAGGAAAACGTCGAGTTCCGCTTGAAGCGCTTCGACCCGAGCGGCAAAAAGCTGCTCAAGGAAGAGATCCTGACCATGCCGGGCGCCGCCTGCCGCAAGATCGGGCTGGGCAAGGACGTCACCGACAAGTTCCTCGGCGGCGTGCCGGGCGTCCAGAAGGAAGGCACCGACGGCATCATCGTCGCCGCCCGCTGGGTGCTGCACAAGATGCCGCCCGTATCGCGCACCGTCTGTCTCGAATTCTTCGGCCAGGTGCGCGAAGCGGTGCCGGCCATCGTCGAGATCACCGATTACTTCAAGCCGGGCGGTGCCGGGCTGGCTTCCGGTGTGCAACTGGCCGGCCTCGAACACCTAGATGAACGCTACGTGAAAGCCGTCGGCTACGCCACCAAGGCCAAGCGCCACGGCCGGCCGAAGATGGTGCTGCTCGGCGACCTCGTCGGGCACGACGAAAAGGCGGTGATGGCCGCCGCTTCGGAAGTCGTCCGCATGTGCAACCTGCGCTCGGCCGAGGGCTTCATTGCGGTCGACGCCGAAACACGCAAGAAATTCTGGCTCGACCGTTCGCGCACCGCCGCCATTTCGCGCCACACCAACGCCTTCAAGGTGAACGAAGACGTGGTCATCCCGCTGCCGCGCATGGGCGATTACTGCGACGGCATCGAGCGCATCAACATCGAACTGTCGACGCAGAACAAGCTGGCGCTCTGCGATGCACTGCTCGAATTCCTCAAGGGCGATCTGCCGCTGCACGAGGGCGACGCCAACGTCGACAAGGCGGTGCTGATCGGCGACCGTCGACAGGCCGCGCTCGATTACGTCGAAGCCGTTCGCCTGCGCTGGGAATGGCTGCTCGACAACCTCGACCTGCCGTTGGCCGAAGCCGAATCGCGTTTTGCGTCCTACGGCGTGATGGCCGGCGAACTGACCAACAAGGCAGCCAACCCGCGGCTCTTCCACCGGCTCCAGGATTACTCGGTGCGCACCTCCTGGAAGCAGGAGCTCAAGGGCCGCCTGTCCAAGATTTTCGATGGGGGCGTCTATCGCCCGATCATCGAACGCATCGAAGCGATTCACAAGGAAGTCTTGCGCAGCCGTGTCTTCGTCGCGCTGCACATGCATGCCGGCGATGGCAACGTGCACACCAATATTCCGGTCAATTCCGACAATTACGAGATGCTGCAAACTGCGCACAAAGCCGTCGAGCGCATCATGCTTCTCGCCCGGTCGCTGGATGGCGTGATTTCCGGCGAGCACGGCATTGGCATCACCAAGCTGGAATTCCTGACCGAAGAAGAACTCGGCCCCTTCCGCGCCTACAAGCAGAAGGTCGACCCGGAAGGGCGCTTCAACAAGGGCAAGCTGATGCCCGGTGGCGACATGGGCAATGCCTACACGCCTTCGTTCAGCCTGCTCGGCACCGAGTCGCTGATCATGGAGCAGTCGGAGATCGGCAAGATTTCCGACATGGTCAAGGACTGCCTGCGTTGCGGCAAGTGCAAGCCGGTCTGCTCGACGCACGTGCCGCGCGCCAACCTGCTCTACTCGCCGCGCAACAAGATTCTCGCCACTTCGCTGCTGGTCGAAGCGTTCCTCTACGAAGAGCAGACCCGGCGCGGCATTTCGCTCAAGCATTTCGACGAATTCAACGATGTTGCCGACCACTGCACGGTCTGCCACCGCTGCCTGAAACCTTGCCCGGTCGACATCGATTTCGGGGACGTTTCGGTGGCGATGCGCAATTTCCTGCGCAAGCAGGACAAGAAGCGTTTCAGCCCCGGCACCGTCGCGGCGATGACCTACCTGAACCTGAAAGACCCGGCGACCATCAAGCTGATGCGCGGCGTCATGATGGATTTCGGCTTCAAGGCCCAGCGTCTGGCGCACAAGGCGGCCAAGGCCATCGGTCTGAT
>JAEUOH010000014.1 GCA_016790845.1 Dechloromonas sp. | reverse complement strand
GCTGGCCTTCGACACCACCGGCTGGCGGGCCCGTGCCGTCGAATTCTTCGAGCGGGTGGCGACCACGCAATATTTGAATCACCTGCGCCCGCATGCCCTGCGCACGCCGGATCTGCGCCAGCCGCGCCCGCTTTCCCGCATCGACGGCCCCTTCGGTAACGAGCTGCACACCGCCGACGTTCGCGCCCTGCCCGCCGGCCGCTACAACCTGCCCAATGTCGGGCTCTTCCTGTGGCGGCTCCAGGCCTACCCGGTACAGCGCGCCACTGCCCGCGCAGCAACGACGCGGCCCGGCTTCTACACCTTCGATCCGCTGGGCTTCGACCTGCCGCTCTTCAACCGCCCGCGCAGCGAGACCGACATCAGCCATCTGGCGGAACCGATCAACGTGCCTGAAGCCCTGAACTGGCACGACCTGCACGCCGAGCTGGAAGCCCGCCGCCAGGCGCTGACCGACGGTGAAGATCCGGATGATCGCTACTTCGCGGAATCGGCTGGCGGCCCGGTGTTGCGCGTCTGGATCGATGGCAAGGCCGTCCCGCCCGAACATCTGGTGATCTGCGACCTCAGCCCGATCCCCACGGTCGCGCCGGAAGACTGGCGGCGCCCGCCAGCCACGCTCACCGTGACCGCCCGCAAGGCCGGCCGACCGAACAAAACCTTTCCGCCGGTAGGCGGCATGTTGATCGGCATCGACCCGCGACGCGGCCGGCTTGCATTGCCAGCGGGCTCGACCGCAACCCGTGTCGAAGTCGGGTACGCCTACGGTTTTCCTGGGGATGTCGGCGCCGGCCCGTTCGACCAACGCCCGGGACTTGGCGATACCAACCGGCTGGCAGCCTTGCCCGCTGCTGCCGATTTCGAGGTCGTCATCCGCATCCCCAGCGCTGCAACGCCTACGCTCGCTTCTGCCTTTAACGCGCCGGCCAACCCGGCCGACGCGGCAAACCGCGTCATCGCCGGCCGGCGCACGCTGGTCGTCCTCGACACCGATGCCACGGAAGCCGTCGCACCGGCGCTCGACCTGCCCGACACGCACCTTGCCATCCAGGCCGCCCCCGGCCGGCGCCCGGTGCTGGTCGGGGACTTTTCGCTCAAGGGCAACGCCAGCACCCGGCTCAGCCTGGGCGGCCTGCTCATCGACGGCGCGCTGAAACTGGATGGCCCGCTGCGCGCTGTCTCCCTGCGCCACTGCAGCCTGGTTCCGGCACGCGGCGGAATCGCCCACACCGGCGCCGGCACCGAACTGACGCTTTCCCTCTACCGCTGCCTGTGCGGCCCGCTACGCAGCAAAAAGCCGCTGGCTGCCGTCGCCGTGCAGGACAGCCTGATCGATGGCGACGACGGCAGCGGCATCGCCATCGATGTCGGCGACAGCCCGTTGACCGTGCTGGCCAGCACCCTGCTCGGCACCACCGATGCCGGCCGTCTCGAAGCCAGCAACTGCCTGTTCGACGCGCCGCTCACCATTGCCCGGCGCCAGGAAGGTTGCGTGCGCTACAGCTATTTGCCGTTCGCCTCGAAAACGCCACGCCGTCATCGCTGCCAGCCCGACCTGGCGATGACCGACCTGAGCGGCACCGAAGCCGCCCGGGAAGCCATGCGCGTGACGCCTGCCTTCACCAGCATCCGCTTTGCCACGCCGGCCTACGGCCAACTGACGCGCGGCACCGCGCCGGAAATTCGTACCGGTGCCGACAACGGTGCAGAGATGGGCGTCTGGAATCTGCTGCAACAACCCCAGCGCGAAGCCAATCTGCTACTGGCGCTGGACGAATATCTGCGCTTTGGCCTCGAAGCAGCCCCGATTTTCGTCAATTGACCGCCCCATTCAACATCCCCAGCCACCCGGGAGAGAACTCATGAAAGCCGACCTCAGCCGCGCCACTTTCGACAAGGCCAGACGTTACCGCAGCGTTCGCATGCAGCAGGGCCGCGTGCAGCTCGACGCCGATTTCAACGAACAGCAGGACATCCTGAACCGCCGCATCGAAATCGAGACGCGTGACAGCCTCGGCCCAGTCGCCGTGCCGCTCGACAACCCCGGTTTCGCGCTGACGCCCAACGGCAGCGACCTGAACATCTCGGCCGGGCGACTCTATGTCGACGGCCTGCTCTGCGAAATCCCGCTTCCAACCACCGTCGCCAACCAGCCCGACCTGCCCGACACCGCTTCGCCGGTGCTGCCGGCCAACGCCAGCCTGCTGCCGCTGCCGCCCAAGGGCGTCAAGGCAAGCGACATTGCCGGCGTCGTCGTCTTCAACAACGCCGGCAACGCCGTCGCCCCATCGGATGGCATCTACCTCGCCTACCTCGAAGCCTGGCAGCGCCACCTCAGCCCGCTCGATCTGCCGCTCGACGACACCAGCATGCGCGAAGCGGCGCTCGGCGGCCCCGACACCTGCACCCGCGAAAAGACCGTCTGGCAGGTGAAGCTCTTGCGCGCCGCCGATCCGGATACCCCCCTGACCTGCCTCTCGGAAATCGGCGCCTGGAAGACGTTGACCGCAACAGCCGACGGCCGCCTCGCCGCCCGCGCCGAAGCCAGCATTCCGCCCAAGACGCCGTGCCAGCTGCCGCCGGAGGCCGGCTACCGGCTGCTCGAAAACCACCTTTATCGCGTCGAGATCCACGACGACGGAACGATCACCGGCAAGGCCCGCTACAAGTGGTCGCGCGACAACGGCAGCATCCTCAGCCGCGTTCTGCGCTGGCTGGACGACCCGATCGCCAACGAATTCGAGGTCGCCAACATCGGCCGCGACGACGTGCTGGCCATCACCGCCGGCTGCTGGGTCGAATTCATCGATGACACCCACGAACTGCTCGGCCAGCCCGGTCCGCTGGTGCAGGTGCTGCGCACCGAAGGCAATGTCGTCACCGTCGACCTGGCCACGCGCATCGGCCACGCCCTCGACGTGGCGCTGTTCCCCGCCAATCCGCGCGTTCGCCGCTGGGATGGTGTGGCCGACCTGAAGCCTGCTGCCATCGCCAACCCCAACACCGGCTGGGAGGAAATGGCACAGGACGGCATCGAACTGAAGTTCGCCCCCGGCACCTACCGCATCGGCGATTACTGGCTGATCCCGGCGCGTACCGCCACCGCCAGCATCGAATGGCCGCGCGAAGCCGACAAAGCGGCTTTTGTCGCCCCGGCCGGGGTGCTGCGCGCCTTCGCCAAGCTGGCGCTGCTCGAATTCAAGGCAGGTGCGTGGACGGCCAAAATCACCGACTGCCGCCCGCTGTTCCCCAGCCTGACCGAACTGACCCAGCTCCATTACGTCGGTGGCGACGGGCAGAGCATCAAGACCAACCCGGCCAACACCCCGGCGCATATCGCCCTGCCCAGCCCGCTACAGGTCGGCGTCGCCAACGGCCAGTTTCCGGTCGCCGGCGCCAAGGTTCGCTTCACCGTAACTGAGGGCTTGCTTCCCAACGGCACCAAGGTCGAAGAAGTCGACACCCTGGCCGATGGCGTCGCCAGCATTGTCTGGTCGCTCGTTTCTGACGCGGCCAAACCAGTTCAACACGCCACCGCCGAACTTCTGGTTGCCGGGCAGGTCGTCCCGGGCCGCTACCTTCCTGTTCATTTCAGCGCCCAACTGGCGCTTGCCAGCGGCGTCGCCTACGACCCGACCAATTGCGCCGACCTGCTGGCTGCCAAGGCCTATACCGTCCAGGAAGCCATCGATACGCTGTGCAAACGCACCCAGGGCGGCGGATGCTGTGTCACCGTCGGCCTCGCCGGCGAATACGAAACTCTCGACCTCGCACTGCGCAAGCTGCTCTCCGACGACCGGCGCGACATCTGCATCTGCCTGTTGCCCGGCAATCACGCCCTGAGCGACAGCCTGAGCCTGACCGGCACTGCGCGCCAGCGCGTCAGCATCCATGGCGCCGGCCCGGCCAGCCGGCTGGTTCTGAAAAATCAGGATTTCAAGTTCGACAACTTCGCGGCACTGATCTTCGAAAACTTCACAATCATCAGCTCAGGCGATCCGCACAGCATCTCGCTGACGCGCTGCCAGGAACTGCGCCTGGGCAAGCTCGACATCGCCGGCACCAGCGCCATCGGCAATAGCGTCTTGCGGATCGCCGGCAGCCGCCGCTTGACCATCGAAGGCACGCGAATCATCGCCCTTGCTGCCGAGGACGACAACGTCCGCGTCAAGTTCGTCGTCGAGCGCGTGCCCAGTCTCGTCCAATACGCCAAGGCGCTCGGCCCCAACGCGAATTTCGACGACAGCCGGAACGACGCTGCCGAGGCGATCATCGCCTTGAGCGCAGCCGAACGGAAACAGCTCGTCGGTGAGATCAATGCGCTGCTCCGCGGCAACGACCTTGCGCTGCTCACCGCTCGCGAGCAGCGCGACCTGCGCGCGCTGAGCGTCGCCATTGGCCGTGCCAGCAGTGCGGCCGCCCTGAGCAAGGCGATAGGCCAGTTGGCTGCATCGCTGCACGCGGCCACGCCGGCTTTCGCGCTGGCGCTCGACGATACCGACGACGCCAGCCTGATCAACAACCGCCTGTATGGTCGCATCACGCTGTTCGGGGAATCCGATCAACAACCCCCATTCACGCCGGACCAGTTGCAGCGGGTTGGCCACGCAATCAAAGGCGGCGCCGTGACGTTCGACGACAGCGGTAGCCTTCTACTTGAACGCAATGTGCTGCAAGGCTTGCGTATCAGCGCCAAAGCGCTCAAGAAGGTCTTCGAAAGCGCCCAGGGCAGCCTGCCAATGTGGCACGACCTGCGGGTCACCGACAATCGCATCGACAGCGAGGACGACCACTATCCGGGATTCAACTGCGCCTTCAACGGCAACACTTTAGAAGCACTGGGCGATATCGGGGCGCTGATGAGCGATCAGGCCAAGGTCATCGGCAACTTCGCGCACAACAACAACCTTCGCTTATTCGTGATCGGCGCCAACCCGGAAAGTTTCGGCAATGGTGGCCTGTCGGTCCAGGCGCTTTAGAGCGAGGCGTCACAGCCAGCCCGCGTCGGCCAGTTCGCGCTTGATCCAGGCGTAGACGATGGGCGCTGCGACCACGCCGGGCAGGCCGAACAAGGCCTCCATCAGGAGCATCGCAATCAGCAATTCCCAGGCCCGGGCATTGATCTGCCCGCCTACGATACGTGCGTTGAGGAAATATTCCAGCTTGTGGATGACGATCAGGAAGATCAGCGAGAAGAAAGCGACGTGCGACGACTGAGAAAGGCTGACGATGACGATGATGGTATTCGAGATCAGGTTGCCGACCACCGGCAGCAAGCCGACGATGAACGTGACTGCGATCAAGGTCTTGGTCAAGGGCAGATGCACACCGAACAATGGCAGAGCGAGCGCCAGGTAGCTTGCGGTCAACACCGTATTAAGGGCGGAAATGCGAATCTGGGCGAAGACGATGCGGCGAAAGGCATCGGCAAAACAGCGGCAGCGCTCGATCAGCGCTTGCGCCAGCGGCCCCTGATGAACAATGGGCGAGACCTGATGCAGCGAGATCATGGCACCGATGATCATCCCGATCAGTATGTGCGCCAGGGTTAACGCCGCCTCCTTGCCGATGTTTCTCAACTCGGCGGCGTGCTCACGCAACCAGTCGATACTCGCGCCCCTCAGGCCATCGTTGCTTTCCGGCAGCAGGTCAACGATCCACGCCGGTAGCGTCGACCGGGCGTCTTCAAGAATCTGTGCCATCTTGCCGAAAAGCACCGCGATATGACTCGAGTCGCTCTTGAAAAACGCCAAGGCACCGACCACAACCGCTGTCATAGCACCCACCACCAGCAAGGTCAGCAAAAACAGCGCGACCAGCCGCGAGCGCTCATTGGCGAAATGCCTCTGCAATCTGGGCGCCAGCATATGGACCAGTTGAAAAACCAGCAGGCCCGCCAGCAATGTCGGCAACAAATGCAGTTGGAGAACGGCGAACACCGCGAGGCCCGCGAGAATCCACGAAGCCATTCGTGCCTGCTTGATCAGGTGACTGCTCATCGAAAACCTGCATGGAAAGGCCGATCAGTATAGCGCGCTGCCGGTCCATGCTTCCGGATGGCATCGGCAATCGCCGGCACAACTCGGGGTAGAATAAAAAAAGCGCCCCGAAAGGCGCTTGATTTTGTTCGCTTGGCGGAGAGGGTGTCCGTTTTCCGGATAACTCACGTTGTCTCAATTGGACACATAAACCCTTGCGCCCCAACGGTCTACGGAAAATTCGTTATTTCACTTTGTTTCATTTTGTGTCATACAATAGCAACTGAAATGGGGGGTACATTGGGGGGTAAAATTTGCCGCGCCGCACCAATGATGCTATTGGAATTCTCGAATATTAACCAGCTGATTTATTGAGGGTTTATTTTTCGAGTTCGACGGAGAGTTTCCCGTGGCACGAAAAACCAAAGAACTTTCGGCGTTAGAGGTTGGTAGATTAACAGCAATAGGCTATCACCATGTCGGCGGTGTCGCTGGACTCGTACTGCAAGTCTCCAAATCTGGAGCGAGGTCTTGGCTGATGCGCGTCATGGTCGGCAGCAAACGGCGAGAAATTGGCTTGGGAGGATTCCCAGATGTCACGCTAGCCGGCGCCAGGGAATCGGCAAGAGCCATCCGCGAAAAGATCAAGTCCGGGATTGACCCCATTGCTGAGAAAGCTGCAGCGCGAAACGCCCTTGCCGCCACCATTGCATCTGCCCTCTCCTTCGAACAGGCAGCTGAACGTTACATCGAAGCCAACGAGTCCGGCTGGAAGAACAGCAAACATGCTGCGCAGTGGACGGCCACGCTCAAAACCTACGCTTATCCAAGCGTTGGAAAAATCCAGGTAGCGGCAATCAACACATCCCATATTGTCAGCATCCTCGAACCAATCTGGTCTCAGAAAACAGAAACCGCCAGCCGATTACGCGGACGCATTGAGGCTGTACTGGATTGGGCCAAAGTTCGTGGCTACCGCAAGGAAGAAAATCCGGCACGCTGGAAAGGCCACCTTGATCACATCCTACCTGCCCGTACCAAGGTTCAAAAGGTCAAGCACCACCCAGCCCTGCCTTACCAGGAAATTGGTGCGTTCATGTCTGCACTGAAGGCGCAGGAAGGCATGGGCGCCCGCGCCCTGGAATTTGCCATCCTCTGCGCATCTCGATCCAGTGAGGTTCGCGGCGCCACTTGGTCAGAGCTAGACTTGAAATCCGCCGTCTGGACTATCCCGGCCGGACGTATGAAAGCTGAAAAGGAACACCGCATACCGCTCTCTCCAGCGGCGATCAATCTTCTTAATGCCTTGCCACGTATGGGAGGCACTGACCTGGTGTTCCCCAATTCGAAAAACAATGTCTTATCAGACATGACCCTCACTGCTGTGATCCGTCGAATGGACGATGCCAGCACGAAAGCAGGTGGTACTGGTTGGCGCGAGAAGGAGTTAAAGGTCATTACCGCTCATGGCTTCCGGTCAACCTTCCGAGATTGGGCTGGAGAGACGACTGCCTATCCACGAGAAGTCATCGAACACGCCATTGCGCATCAACTCAAGGACAAAGCCGAAGCAGCCTATGCACGGGGTACATTATTCGAGAAACGTGCTCGGTTAATGGCTGACTGGGCGAAATACTGCGCAGACAACACAATCACGATCAAATTGTGCCCTGAACGATAACGCACTTCCACAAGGCTCTTAGAATCATGGTTTTCACGGCAATAAGCAAACTCCTCAAATTGGGTGAAGATGATGCAAGATGAAGAAATTGAGTATTTTCATCAGTTGAACTTGTTATGCCGATCGGCTTCCTACAGTGCCGAATTGTCGGCGCGCATTTAAATTTGACCACCTGTGCGCGTTGAATTTTGACCAGGGGTGATAGCCGCCTGACATAGGCGGGCTTGTGGATAAGTGTAGCGCAGAACAGGTGCTGTCTGATCCACGATGAATGCGTTGGGAAT
>JAEUOH010000008.1 GCA_016790845.1 Dechloromonas sp. | reverse complement strand
CCAGTCAGCTCAACGTTGCTTCAAGAGTGCCATCCAGAAGATGACAAAGGTTGATGCGTAGCCAAGAAAGAGCGGCAGCGCCGAGACTTCCTTGTACCCCCAAAACACCAGCGCAAATCCGGCAAAGGTCAGAGCAAACTTTAACCCCTCTCCGGCCGATTGCGCCCGATAAAGCTTGAGCGGGTCATCCCCGGTCGTCATCTTCATTGCTCTCAGGACGTACCCGAGATTGGCGACGATTCCGATTGATCCCCCGATCAAAACCGAGACTGCCGCGTTACTACTCGCGAAGATCCAGGCGACTAGCGCCAGGATCAAAGCCAGTGCCGCTTGTCGGCTGAGAATCCAGCTTACATGCGGGTGCATGGCAGGCCCCGATTGAAAACTGCGCGAGTGTAACGAAGTCTTATACATGAGTCAAATGATGCAATGCACAAAACACATATATTCCCGAGTATCGGGGACTCTCGGCATTCCGGCATCGATTCATCCACGCAGCCGGGAAATAAGGCCATCAAGCTGGTCAAGGCTAGAAAAATCGATCGTCACCTTGCCTGCGCCTTTTTTATTGGAGCGAATTGCCACGTTGGCGCCAAGTCCATCCGACAACTCTTCCTGAAGGCGTAGCAGATCGCGATCAATCGCCTTCTCCGGCGGCGTTTTCGGCGGGGTCAGCAATTGCTGCACCAAACGTTCGGCCTCTCGTACCGACAGCCCCTTCTGGACAATGCGCTGAGCCAGCGCCACCTGCTGCGCACCGGGAACCGGCAGCAAAGCGCGGGCGTGGCCCATGTCGAGCTTGCCGGTCATCAACATTTCCTGGACTGCTGCGGTCAACTGCAATAAACGGAGCAAATTGGTCGCCGCCGGGCGCGAACGGCCAACCGCATCGGCCGCCTGCTGGTGGGTCAGGCCGAATTCGTCGATCAAGCGTTGCAGGCCCTGCGCCTCTTCCAGCGGATTGAGATTTTCGCGCTGGATGTTCTCGATCAGCGCCATGGCCAGCGCCTGTTCGTCGGGAATGCTGCGCACCAGCACCGGCACTTCGCTCAATTCTGCCAGTTGGGCGGCCCGCCAGCGGCGCTCGCCGGCAACGATTTCATAGCGCTCCGCCCCCGGGGTATTGTCGATGGCGCGCACCAGGATCGGCTGCATGACGCCCTGTGCCCTGATCGAGGCAGCCAGTTCGCCAAGCGAACTTTCGTCCATATGTGTGCGCGGCTGGTATTTTCCCGGTTTCAGGCGGTCGACCGGCAGGTTGCGCTGCTCGTCGCCGTGCGGCTTGTCGCTGCCCGTCAGCAATGCGTCGAGACCGCGGCCGAGTCCTTTCATCTTGATCATTTGGCGACCCTTTCGAGTATTTCTTTGGCGAGTGCGCTATAGGCCTGCGCACCCTTGGAACTCTTGTCGAAGGCGATGACCGGCTTGCCGTAGGAGGGCGCTTCGGCGAGCCGCACGTTACGCGGCACGATGGTCTTGTAGACCTTGCTGCCGAAATGGCTTTCGAGTTCACCGGAAACCTGCTGCGTCAGCGTGCTCTGCGGGTTGTACATGGTGCGCAGCAAGCCTTCGATCTCGAGTCGCGAATTCAGATGGGCCCGCACCTTGCGCAAGGTTTCGACGAGATCGGAAAGTCCTTCCAGCGCGTAATACTCGCACTGCATGGGAATCAGCACCGAATCGGCGGCCACCAGACCGTTGACCGTCAGCATGTTGAGCGCCGGCGGGCAATCGATCAGGATGAAATCGTAAGTGGCATGGCCTGCCTGCAGGGCGTTCTTCAGGCGGTATTCCCGCTCGCTCAGGTCGATCAACTCGACTTCGGCACCGGCCAGTTCCCGGTTGGCCGGCAGGACGTCAAAACCGAATTCGGTCTGGATGCTGACTTCAGCGAGCGTAGCGGCGCCGATCAGCAACTGATAGACGGTCGGCAGCGCTTCTTTTTTTGTGATGCCGGCACCGGTCGTGGCATTGCCCTGCGGATCGAGGTCGATCAGCAGGACGCGCCGGCCCTCGGCAGCGAGGCAGGCGGCCAGATTGACCGCCGTCGTCGTCTTGCCGACGCCGCCTTTCTGGTTGGTTATGGCGAGTGCTTTCATGATCCGGCTCTCAAAATGATCAAATGGCGTTCGGCAGCGAGCCCCGGCACATCCAGCGGCACGATCGCTTCGACCGCGATGTCGTCTGGTAAGGCCTTGAGTTCGTCGTCCGGCCGCTGGCCCTTCATGGCCAGCCAACGCCCGCCGGGCGCCATTAGATGGCGGGTCAGAGCGACGAACAGAGCGATTTCCGCAAAGGCACGCGAACTGATTTGTGCGTATTGTCCCTGCATTTCCTCGACTCTGGCATGGTGGACCGCAACATTCTTCAAATCGAGTTCGATCGATGCCTGTTGCAGGAAAGTTGCCTTCTTCTGCACCGTATCGACCAAGCCAACCGACAACTCCGGCCGCGCGATGGCCAGCGGGATGCCCGGCAGGCCGCCACCGCTGCCGACATCGAGCATCGGCTCAGGACCGACGTGCGGCAGGATGGACAATGAATCGAGCAGATGATGCGAGATGGCCTGTTCCGGATCGCGCAGCGCGGTCAGGTTGTAGGTCTTGTTCCACTTGAGCAGCAGATCGCGAAAGGCGAGGAGCTTCCGTTGCGCCTCATCGGACAAGGCAATCCCGAGATCGGCGAGACCCGCCGCCAGTGCCAGGTTGCTCATGCCGCCTGCGACAGGTTGTGCCGCTTGAGGTGAATCAGCAGCAGCGAGATTGCCGCCGGCGTAATGCCCTGAATACGCGAAGCCTGGCCGATGGTTTGCGGCTTGTGCAAGGCCAGCTTCTGCTTCACCTCGTTGGAAATTCCCGCCACTGCGGCGTAATCCAGATCGGTCGGCAGGACCACGTTTTCAAAGGACCCCGAACGTGCCACTTCTTCGGCCTGACGGTCGATATAGCCCTGATACTTGGCCGAAATCTCGAGTTGCTCGACGACGTCGTCTGCAATTTCGATTTGGGGCAAATTTTCGGGTTGACCGCAACCAGCGATCGCTATCGTCACCAGATCGCGATAACCGACCTCCGGCCGGCGCAACAGTTCGAACAGGCTATATTCGTGGTCGATGCTCTTGCCCAGCACGCGCTGGCAGTCTTCGTCGGAAACGATTTTCGGATTGATCCACGTCACTTTCAGGCGCTCCTGCTCGCTCGCAATGGCATCGCGCTTCCGGCAGAAGGCAGCCCAGCGAACATCATCGACCAGGCCGAGCGCGCGGCCTTGCTCGGTGAGACGCAGGTCGGCGTTGTCCTCGCGCAGGCTGAGGCGGTATTCGGCGCGGCTGGTAAACATCCGGTAAGGGTCGGAAACGCCGCGCGTGATCAGGTCGTCGACCAGCACGCCGAGATAGGCTTCGTTGCGCTTCGGGCACCAGCCTGCGCGACCTTTGACGAAATTGACGGCGTTGATGCCGGCCAGCAACCCTTGTGCTGCCGCTTCCTCGTAGCCGGTCGTGCCGTTGATCTGGCCGGCGAAGAAGAGACCGTTGATCGCTTTCGTTTCCAGCGTGTCCTTGAGCCCACGCGGGTCGTAGAAATCGTATTCGATGGCATAGCCGGGGCGCAGGATGTGGCAGTTTTCCAGGCCGCGGATCGAACGCACCAAGGCCAATTGGATATCGAAGGGCAGGCTGGTGGACACGCCGTTCGGATAGATCTCGTGCGTCGCCAGGCCCTCCGGTTCGAGGAAGACATTGTGCTGGTTCTTGTCGGCGAAGCGGTGGATCTTGTCCTCGATCGACGGGCAGTAGCGCGGGCCAACGCCCTCGATGACGCCGGTGTACATCGGCGAGCGGTCCAGCCCGCTGCGGATGATGTCGTGCGTGCGCTCGTTGGTCTCGGTGATCCAGCATGGCAATTGCCGCGGGTGCTGCGCCGCGCTGCCGAGGAAGGAGAAGACCGGCAGCGGATCGTCCGAGTGCTGCTCTTCCATCACCGAGAAGTCGATGGTCTTGCCGTCGAGGCGCGGCGGCGTGCCGGTCTTCAGCCGGCCTTGCGGCAGGTTCAGTTCCTTCAGCCGGCCGGCCAGCGACACCGAAGGCGGATCGCCCATGCGGCCGCCGGTATAGTTTTCCAGCCCGACGTGAATCTTGCCGTTGAGGAAGGTGCCTGCGGTCAACACCACGGAAGAGGCCAAAAAGCGAATGCCGAGCTGGGTCACAGCCCCCGCCACGCGCTCGCCGTCGACGATCAGGTCATCGCAGGCCTCGGCAAAAATAGTCAAATTGGGCTGATTTTCCAGTCGAGCGCGGATCGCCTGTTTGTACAGCACGCGATCGGCCTGGGCGCGGGTGGCGCGCACCGCCGGGCCTTTCGAGGCGTTGAGGATGCGGAACTGGATACCGGCTTCGTCGGTGGCCGCCGCCATCGCCCCACCCAAAGCATCGACCTCGCGCACCAGGTGGCCCTTGCCGATGCCGCCGATCGACGGGTTGCAGCTCATGGCGCCGAGCGTGTCGAGGTTGTGCGTCAGCAACAGCGTGTTCGCACCCGCCCGCGCCGCAGCGAGCGCGGCCTCGGTGCCGGCGTGGCCGCCGCCGACGACGATGACATCGAAACGGGTGGGATAGAGCATGGAGTCAGGGGGTTTGCGGCACGGTAGTGGGTGCCGGATTTTACGTCAGGGCGCTGAAAAGTAACAGGTTTCGCTGCCTTCCCCGACCTGTTCTGCGGAAGGACACCGCGCCCCGCAACATTCGGTAACAACTTTCCGGGAACCGGCATTCATCCGATCCAGCGCACCCACGTTATCTTGTAGAGCGGTAACTTCTGCCTGCAACCGCTGTCGACGGAGTTGATCATGCCTTCCCTTTTCGCCATTTCCTCGCGCTGATGACCGTCATCGCCGTTCTGGTTCCCGCACATGCGGCGGGCGATCCGCCGGCCCGTGTCGGTCGACTGTCCCTGATCGATGGCAACGTGACCTACCGTGGCAGTCAGCAGGACGCCGGCGGCCCGGCACTGGTCAACTGGCCGATCAGCAGCGGCGCCGTCGTTGACACCGAGCGAGGCGCCAGGGCCGAGGTCTGGATCGGCTCGACAGCCTATC
>JAEUOH010000278.1 GCA_016790845.1 Dechloromonas sp. | reverse complement strand
ATGGATTGGCCCTTGAATACCGTCCCATCGGCGAGGGCGAGGACGGCGGGTGTGTATGAGGGCAGCAGCGACACTTCGGCTCTCCTGATATTTTCTGCTTATTCATGTGCCAAGCGGGAAGGCTCGCGCCTCCCCGCTTGTGCTTTTTTAAACCTTTCTATTTTAGCCGAAAACAGGCCAATCCGGCAATCTCGGCATCAGGCAAACCCCGGTTCGTTGGCGCCCCGGAAGGCGGAAAAAAGCTTAGCGCAGCCCCAGAACGTCCTGCATGTCGAACAATCCGTTTGCGTGGCCTGCCAGGAAACGGGCCGCCCGCATGCTGCCCAGCGCATAGGGCATGCGGCTTCCCGCCTTGTGGGTTATCTCGACCCGCTCGCCAATCCCGCAGAACATCACCGTATGGTCGCCTACCACGTCGCCACCGCGAACGGTTGCAAAACCGATGGTGGAAGGATCGCGCTCGCCAGTGACGCCTTCGCGGCCATAAATGGCGCATTCCTTGAGATCGCGCCCCAGGGCGCCGGCCACCACCTCGCCCATGCGCAACGCGGTACCCGAAGGCGCATCGATCTTCATCCGATGGTGCGCCTCGACGATTTCGATGTCGTAACCCTGATTCAGGATTCGCGCTGCGGTGTCCAGCAACTTGAAGACCAGATTGACACCAACCGCCATGTTCGGTGCAAAAACCACCGGAATATCACGGGCCGCCGTTGCGATCTTTTCCTTGCCTTCCGATTCGAAACCGGTCGTTCCGATGACCATCGCCACGCCGGCCTGACGACAGAGTTCGAGATGTTCAAGCGTCCCTTGTGGTCGGGTAAAGTCGATCAGGCAATCAATATCCTTCAGCCCGCCAGCCAGATCGTCGCTGACCTTGATTTCACTTGATAGCCCCGTCAATTGGGCCACGGTCTGGCCGATCGCCGGGCTTCCTGGAACATCGAATGCCCCGCCTAGCGTTACTCCCTCCTCTTTCAACGCCGCTTCGAGCAGCATTCGACCCATGCGCCCACCGGCGCCAACGATACCAATTCGCGTTCCAGCCATAATCAGAGTCCGATCGATTTCAACATGCCCTTGATGAATCCCTCACCCTCGGGCGGCGGCATCGGCGGTGCCGTTCCGTCGGTAGGCAGGGAGCCGAAGTCGATCAGACGCGTGTTCGCCTTCGGCGCGCTCAGGTCTTCAAGACCGGCCACCTCGACATCGCCCGAGACCTTTGCCAGACGATTGTTCTGATCGAAAAATACCGAGAAATAGCGTGTGTAGGTTTCACCCGTCCTGCCGTCGCGATAACTGTAGGCGTAATCCCAGCGATCCTGGTGGAACACGTCGGCGAGAAGCGGCGTGCCCAGAATGAAACGCACCTGCTCGCGAGTCTGGCCGGGCTTCAGTTGGGCGACCATTTCCTGCGTCAGCACATTGCCTTGCTGGATATCGATCTTGTAGGCATTGATGGATTTGAGCGGCGAGCTGCACGCCGCGAGCAGCAAAACGACTGCACAGAGTTGGAGCAGAGGGGAGCGGAACATGCGGAAATCCGAAGTTTCTCAAACATCTTTGAAGCGGTATATCATACCCGAAATACCCGATTGCTCTTCGCCCCGACAACCAATGGACACAAAACAATGAGCGACCCGCAAAGCCTCAAGAACATGGGTCTCAAGGCCACCTTCCCACGTCTCAAGATCCTCGAGTTGTTCGAAAGGGGCAGCATGCGGCACATGACGGCGGAAGACGTCTATCGCATGCTCATCGCCGAAAACATGGACATCGGCTTGGCAACCGTCTATCGGGTTCTGACCCAGTTCGAACAGGCTGGCCTGCTCGAACGCCATTTTTTCGAATCCGGCAAGGCGGTTTTCGAGATCAATCGTGGAAATCACCACGACCATCTCGTCTGCATCGACTGCAGCAAGGTCGAGGAGTTCTACGACCCGGAAATCGAACGTCGGCAGAACCAGATCGCCAGCGAGCGCGGATTCTCCATCCAGGACCACGCCCTCTACCTTTACGCGCACTGCACCAAGAGCGACTGCCCGAACCGGGACAAGACGCCCAAATCCTGAGCGGCAGAAAAGCGTGACACCTGACTGGTTGCCGGGCCTGTCCGGGCAGTGGCTGGGCTCGGCCGGCACGACCTTCCTGCTGGTCGGCCTTGCGGAGTTCGGCGACAAGAGCCAGCTGGTCTGCATGACTCTGGCTGCCCGCAATCGCGGCCTGCCCGTCCTGGTCGGCGCCATTGCCGCCTTCGCCGTCCTCAACCTGCTTGCCGTCCTGTTCGGCGCCGCCGTCGCCGCCTGGCTGCCGGAATGGCTGGTAACGGCAGCGGTTGCCGTGCTATTTGCCGTGTTCGGCATCAGCGCCCTGCGCTACCAGGAGGAGGACGAGGACGACGACGTTGAAGAAGCGCCTGGGCACGGCATCGTCGCCACCACCTTCCTGCTGATCTTTCTGGCCGAGTTCGGCGACAAGACACAACTCGCCGTGGCCGGTCTCGGCAGCACTGGGGAGCCCACCGCCGTCTGGGCCGGCGCCACGGCAGCGCTGGCAGTCACCTCGGCACTGGGTGTCTTCGCCGGCCGCAAGCTGCTTAACCGGCTACCGCTGAAATGGATACACCGGGTCAGCGGCATCTTCTTCCTGCTACTGGCAGTTTTCGCCGTTACCCGGCTGTTCTGACAAGCCACCCGGCGAATTTCATTTTTGGCCTTTTTCCGGGGTCGACCGCAACAGCTCGCTGGCGTGCGCCAATGTGATGTCGGTGACCTCGACGCCGCCCAGCATGCGGGCGATTTCGCGGATGCGTTGATCCTCGGCGAGCGGCTGGATGGCGCTGAGCGTGACGCCATCCCGGGTTTCCTTGCTGACCTGCCACTGCCACTCGGCGCGCGCCGCAACCTGCGGCAGGTGCGTCACGCACAACACCTGGCGTTCACCGCCCAGTTCGCGCAGCAGACGGCCGACAATCTCGGCAACGCCGCCGCCGATAC
Source organism: Dechloromonas sp. (assembly GCA_016790845.1). GTDB lineage: Bacteria > Pseudomonadota > Gammaproteobacteria > Burkholderiales > Rhodocyclaceae > Azonexus. Next base: position 4,087 of record JAEUOH010000278.1, on the reverse strand, counting down.
CGACGTCGACTTCGTCGAAGATCAGCGTCGGCACGCTCGCCGAACGCGAAGTCAACACCTGGATGGCCAGGCTGATGCGCGACAGCTCGCCGCCGGAGGCCACCTTGGCCAGCGCCTTGGCTTCCTGCCCGGCGAGACCGCCGACGCGAAACTCGACCTGTTCCAGCCCATTGACCGTTCCCTCGGCCAGTGGCAGCAGGGCCACTTCAAAACGCCCGGAGGCCAGCGCCAGTTGCTGCATCAGCGCGCTGACCGCCACGCCCATCTCGCCGGCAACACGCTGCCGGCCGGCGGAAAGCTGAGTCGCCAGACGATGATATTCAGCTTGCGCGGCGTCTGCCTTGGCTGCCAGCCCGGCCAGATCGGCCGAGGCATCGAGCGCGGCTAGACGCTGCTGCCAGTCCGCCAGCAATCCGGGAAGTTCGCCCGGCTGTACGCGATACTTGCGGGCGCTGGCGAGCACTGCTTCCATGCGCCGCTCGACTTCCGCCAGCCGCGCCGGGTCGAGATCGACCCGGTCGGCATAGCGACGCAACGTGGAAATCGCCTCGCCCAGTTCGGCCTGTGCCGACTGCAACAGCCCGGCCACTTCCTGCAACGCGGGATCGTAGCTGGCCAGGCCATCGAGCCGGGCGGCGACACCGTCAACCTGGCCGGCGCAGGCGGCTTCGCCATCGGCCAGCACGTCAAGCGCGTACTGCGCACCTTCGATCAGGCTGGCGGCATGGCCGAGGCGCCGGTGTTCGACTTCCAGTTCGGCCCATTCATCGCTGGTAAACGCCAGGGCGTCGAGTTCACGTACCTGCCATTCGAGCTGCTCGCGTTCGCGCGCCAACGCCTCGACACCGCTGGCGGCATCTTCCAGCGCCTGACGGGCGGCGCGCCAGGCGCGCCAGGTAGCGGCGACCTGCTGCGCCTCGGCAGTCAGCCCGGCATGGCTGTCGAGCAGCGCGCGCTGGGCGTCGGCGCGCAGCAGCGACTGGTGGGCATGCTGCCCGTGGATATCGACCAGGAATTCGCCGACTTCCCTCAGTTGCTGTGCAGTCGCGGGCGAACCGTTGATGTAGCCGCGTGAGCGGCCACCGGCATCGAGTACGCGGCGCAGGATCAGTTCATCTTCGGCGTCGAGGTCATTGGCTGCCAGCCAGGCGCCGACCGCCGGCAGCGCGGTGATGTCGAAAGTTGCCGCCACATCGGCCTTGTCGCAGCCGGCGCGGACGACGCCGGCATCGGCGCGCTCGCCGAGCGCCAGCGCCAAGGCATCGATCAGGATCGACTTTCCGGCGCCGGTCTCCCCGGTCAATGCGCCGAATCCGGCCGCAAACTCGAGTTCCAGCCGGTCGACAATGACGAAATCGCGAATCGCAAGGTGGCGCAGCATCAGTTGCTCTTGGGGCGCTCGCTCCAGTGCAGCTTCTGGCGCAGCATGGCGAAATAGCTGTAACCCGGCGGATGCAAGAAACAAATGGTGTACGCCGAACGGCGCAAGCGGACGCTGTCGCCCGGCTGCAGGTCCAATGTGACTTGGCCGTCGAAGTGCACGCGCGGGTCGTCAGCGTGGGTGATGCGCAGTTCGATGTCGGCGCGATCATTGACGATGATGGGACGGTTGGAAAGCGCGTGCGGGCATAGCGGCACCAGCGCGATGCCGGTCAGGGTCGGGTGCAGGATGGGGCCACCGGCGGACATGGCATAGGCGGTCGAACCGGTCGGCGTCGCAACGATCAGTCCGTCCGAACGCAGGTTGTAAATGAATTCGCCGTCGATGAACAGCTCGAACTCGATCATGCGGCCGATCGCCCCCTTGTCGACGACGACATCGTTGAGCGCCAGATTGGAAGCGATTTCCTTGCCTTCGCGCACTACGTCCGCGTCGAGCAGCAGGCGGTTTTCAGGGGTAAAACGGCCGTCGAGCAAATCGTCCATGCAGGTCAGCATGTCGTCACGCCCGATGTCGGTCATGAAGCCCAACCGCCCTTGGTTGACGCCGACCAGCGGCACGCAGTAGCGCGACAGGCGGCGCGCGGCGTTGAGCATGGTGCCGTCGCCGCCGATCACGATGGCGAGATCGGCGTGCGCACCGATGTCGTTGAAACCACACGTGACCCAGCGTGAGAGATCGACCTGGCGACCGATATGCTCGGCCGTTTCGCGCTCGATGAACACCGAAACCCCGCGCTCGTACAGGTACTCGGCCAGCCGGCGCAGCGACTCGGCAATTTCGAGGCTATGGTACTTGCCGACCAATGCGATGGTCTTGGGCGAGCGGTAGGAGCCGAAGCTGGATTTCATGGCCCGAATTCTTGCATAAAAATGGGCGCTCGCGCGGCTCCCGGTTTTTTGTACAATGGCCTGCCATGCTCGATGATCGCTCCCGTACCCTCCTCAAGGCCCTGGTCGAACACTACATCGCCGACGGTCAGCCGGTCGGCTCGCGTGCGCTCTCCAAATTTTCCGGTCTTGACCTGTCGCCGGCCACGATCCGCAACGTCATGGCCGACCTTGAGGAAGCCGGCTTCGTCGCCAGCCCGCACACTTCTGCCGGCCGCGTGCCAACGCCGCGCGGCTACCGGCTGTTCGTCGACACCCTGCTGACCATGCGCCCGCTCGAGGCGCGGCAACTCGGCGAAATGGAAGACGCCTTGCACGGTCGACCGGCCAACCAGGTGATTTCCAGCGCCTCGCAGCTGCTTTCCAGCCTCACGCATTTCGCCGGCGTCGTCATGGCGCCACGGCGGACGGCCAGCCGCATCCGCCAGATCGAATTTCTCAACCTGACCGAGAAACGCATCCTGCTGATCATCGTCACCACTGACGGCGACGTGCAAAACCGCGTGCTGGTCACCGAAAAGGCCTATTCGGCAGCAGAACTGGTCACCGCCGCCAATTACCTGAACCAGAATTTTGCCGGTATGGATTTCGAGCAGATCCGCCAGCGGCTGTCGGCCGAAATCCAGCAATTGCGCGACGACATCAAGCCGCTGATGACCCTGGCGCTCGAAGCCGGCGACGAGGCCCTGTCAAGCAGCGCCACGCCCTACGTGATCACCGGTGAGCGCAACCTGATGGATGTCGAAGAGTTGTCGTCGAACATGCAGCGCTTGCGCGAGTTGTTCGATCTTTTCGAACAGCGCTCCAGCCTGATGCGCCTACTCGACGTCTCCAACCGCGCTGCCGGCGTCCAGATCTTCATCGGCGGCGAATCGGGCATCGCCACGCTCGACGAATGCAGCGTCATTGCCGCGCCCTACACCGTCGACGGCCAGATCGTCGGCTCGGTCGGCGTCATCGGGCCGACACGCATGGCCTACGAGCGCGTCATCCCAATCGTCGACATCACCGCCAAGCTGCTTTCCAGCGCCCTTTCGAATCAACAAAACTACTAGATGCCACGTTTTCAGGCCGAACCACCCTATCAGCACGGCAGCGCCCCCGGCACGGCCGTCGTCCTCATCAATCTCGGCACCCCGGAAGCACCGACGCCCCCCGCACTCAAACGCTACCTGAAACAGTTCCTGTCCGATCCGCGCGTCGTCGAAATCCCGCGCCCGATCTGGTGGCTGATCCTGAACGGCATCATCCTCAACATCCGGCCGAAGAAATCCGCCGAGAAATACGCCTCCGTCTGGATGCCCGAGGGCTCGCCACTCAAGGTTCATACCGAACGCCAGGCCAAGTTGCTGTCCGGCCATCTGGGCCAGCGCGGTCATCACCTGACGGTCGCCTGGGCGATGCGTTATGGCACGCCTTCGATTGCCGATGTATTGAACAAGCTGAAGGCCGCCGGCACCACGCGCATGCTGCTGGTGCCGATGTATCCGCAATACGCCGCCAGCACCACGGCGACGGTCGTAGACGACGCCTGCCGCTGGCTGCTGGTCCAGCGCAACCAGCCGGAGATGCGCTTTGTCCGCAATTTCCACGACGACCCGGCCTATATCGAGGCGCTCGCCCAGACGGTGCTCGCTCACTGGATGAAGCACGGCCGCCTGGATTCTGGCGACCGATTGCTGATAAGTTTCCATGGCCTGCCGCGCCGCAGCCTCGATCTTGGCGACCCCTACCATTGCGAGTGCCTGAAGACCGG
>JAEUOH010000268.1 GCA_016790845.1 Dechloromonas sp. | reverse complement strand
GCGAGATTATGAAGAACCTTCCAAACTTCGTCAAGCACTTCGTACAACTTTTTTTAACCTTCCCTCTCCCCCCACACCGCCGGAAACCCCCGGCACTGCAGAGAGGTGCGCATTATATACACACCTAAATCGCAGTCAAGCCGGTTTGGGGGAAATTCCGAACCCAAGACTTCCCTGGGCGAACAACCAAGCCCACCAATGGCGAAAGGAAGTCTTTTTCGTTAACTGCAATGCGACAGATACATACACCAAGCTTGGCCAGCCCTATCCACCAATACCCTAACCCTCTTCACCAACAAAAAAGGCGGCCAACTGGCCGCCCGACGGGAACTTGCTTTAACTAGGCTGAAAACGACGAGCCACAGCCACAGGTGGATGTCGCATTAGGATTGCGAATGACGAATTGAGAACCTTCCAATCCCTCCGTGTAATCGATTTCGGCACCGACCAGATACTGGTAGCTCATTGGGTCAATCAACAAAGTCACACCATTCTTTTCCATGGTCGCATCGTCTTCATTGACCTCTTCATCGAACGTGAAGCCATATTGAAATCCCGAACAACCACCACCCGTAACGAATACCCGCAGCTTGAGTGCCGGATTTCCCTCTTCTTCGATTAACTCCTTGACCTTGCTGGCAGCACTATCAGAAAACACAAGGGGCAATACTGTTTCGACAACCGCATTCATTGTTGGCACTCCTAAAAAAACGACCCAAATTATGTGAGCCCAGCAGGCTCCAGTCAATGCAATTAGTTGGATGCAGCAAGCTTTAGTTCCACCAACTTGTTTGCTCCGTGGACCAAACGGCCCTCAACGACCGCTCCTTGATGCATCTCGATAAGCGAATATTCAACATCGCCGACAATCTTTGCCCGAGACTGCATCTCCAAACACTCAGCCACACTGACCTGCCCGACAACAGTTCCATTGTTAACCAAATAGGCAACCGCAACATTCCCTTCGACCCGCGCCTGCTCACTCAAGATCAAAGTCGATGCGGCCGCGCCATCGGCTGCCTCGACATTTCCTTTAACCGTGCCGTCTATACGCAACCCACCCGAGAAGCGAATATCCCCTTCGATGATAGTACCTACCCCGATCAAGGTATCGATCTTTGCCAGCGGCTTTCGCGCATCCCGCTTTCCGAACATTTGCTTCTCCTATAGCTGCTCATGGCGCCTAGTTTTGAGTGTATCACCCTGAAACACTCTAGCCTCTACTGACTGCAGCGTAGCCCCAGGCGGCAACTCAAACCGCCCCTCTTTTCGCAAAAAACCGCGAATCACTACGTCATGACCACCCGCTCCCTCCTTGCCAGCATAAACAATCAGTTCCCTTAACTTTCCTTCCAACAAAAAGACAACCATCAACTGCAATCGGCCACGAAACTCTTGCGGCGGCTTCCCTGACTGATACGCCAACAGAACTTTGTAACGGAACTGATGAGGGCCATCGGGCAGAACCCTCAACTCCTCGATGCGAACAGCAGCGTCTCCCCCCGCAGCCTGAAGCAAGCGCTCAAAAAGCAGCAAGTCTTCCTTAAGCGCCGCATTTTCGGACTCCAATACCTTTACTCGAGCGACCAGTTGTTGAGTCGTACTTCGTTCAATTTGAACGGCATTTTTTTCAGTCCCCGCTGTCGAACGCAAACCAAGCAATTCGTCATTCAGTTCACGAACCTGCCTGCGTAAGAAGTCCAATTCCTTTTGCTCCTCACCACCGAGACGCTGTATTGCAAACAGGAGCGCAATCAACAGAAAGAGTGCCAGCGTAGCGCCTAGCGCATACCAATACCAGGGCAACTGCCTTCTCACGACGACCCGATGGGCTGAAGCCCCAAGAGTCCGGCGACGCGCCTTGAACTTTAGGGAACCAACTGGAAACGGCATCGGATTTCCCCTCCATCAAGCGAACAATGAACACTCAAATGACCAATTTTCACTCATTCACACAGCGACGTGACGAGCGACTGACACCAACCTACCTCGACCAACCAAATGTTTCTGCACTCGCAACCCGGGAACATATTACGCCACGCCAGAAAAGCAAAAAGCCGCCATAAAGGCGGCTTTTTGCTTGCCCCAAAGCGAATTAACGCTTCGAGAACTGTTTGCGACGACGTGCTTTATGGAAGCCAACCTTCTTGCGCTCAACTTCACGGGCATCGCGAGTGACAAAGCCAGCCTTGGACAACGCAGGCTTCAACGCTGCATCGTATTCGATCAAGGCACGGGTAATGCCGTGACGGACCGCACCCGCCTGGCCAGACTCACCGCCACCGATCACGTTAACCTTGATATCGAAGCCCTTCAGTTGCTCAACCAGTTCCAGCGGCTGACGCACAATCATGCGACCAGTTTCACGGGAGAAAAACTGATCAACCGGCTTGCCATTAACGATGATGGCACCGGAACCACGTTTCATGAAAACACGGGCAACAGCGCTCTTGCGACGACCAGTCCCGTAGAAATAGCTCTCAGCCATGATAACCCCTTAGATTTCCAGCGCCTTCGGCTGCTGGGCGGTGTGAGGATGTTGATCGCCGGCATAACACTTCAGCTTTTTAAGCATCGCGTAGCCCAGCGGCCCCTTCGGTAGCATGCCTTTTACGGCCGTTTCGAGGGCGCGCCCAGGAAAACGTTGCTGCATCTTCTTGAAATTCGTCTCGGAAATACCGCCCGGGTAACCGGAGTGGCGATAGTACTTCTTATCCTCAGCCTTGTTGCCGGTGACGACGAGACGCTCAACGTTGGTGACCACGATAAAATCACCGGTATCGACGTGCGGCGTATAGATAGCTTTATGTTTGCCACGCAAACGACTGGCAATTTCGGTTGCGAGGCGGCCGAGCACCTTGTCTGTGGCGTCTACCACAAACCACTCGCGCTTCACCTCATGTGGCTTGGCGGAAAACGTTTTCATGTGTGTGCCGTCCTGAAAAATTGGGCGCAGATTGGAGAAAGCCGAGAATTATAATTGGCGGTCCTTGAGTCTGTCAAACAAATCGCACACTCAGGAACAACAACAAAAAAAACGCGGCTCGCTGAGCCGCGTCAAATCCACACCAAAGGAGGAGGGTGGAGGAGACAATCCTGAACCTCAACACAGCCCCTAGAGAAGAAGCATCGCGGTTCGTTCGATTTCTATTATGCCCATCTTCCACGAGACAGGCAACAAAATTAATGCAATGCAGCATTAATATATATATATGTTGATAATATCGATCTATTAAATATAACAACCTGAAATAAATTACTTTTGTTTATTTTAGAACAATGTTTTTAACATTGTTTAACTATCAATCAACACCATCGCAAAGGCCATGGTTTGCGTATAATTGCTGCGCCGCAACAACGCCTGCAAAAGCCCTATTGGCATGTTATTGGGCTAGAATTGTGCGTCTCAGACGAGGAAACCAAATATATGGAATGCACTGTACGGTGGGTCGGCAACGACGCAGGCATGTCGTTCGTCGCCGAGAGTGGCAGCGGCCATTCGGTGGTGATGGACGGCGCCCCGGAGGCCGGCGGCCGCAATCTCGGGTTACGCCCGATGGAAATGGTGCTTGCCGGAACCGGCGGGTGCTCGGCCTTTGATGTCGTTCTCATCCTGAAGAAGGGCCGACATGCAATCAGTGGCTGCGAAGTCAGCCTAAACGCCGAACGCGCCGAGAGCGATCCCAAGGTGTTTACGCGCATCCACTTCCACTACAAGGTCAGAGGGCGCCAACTCAAGCCAGACGCCGTCGCCCGCGCCATTGAGTTATCCAAGGACAAGTATTGCTCCGCTTCGATCATGATCGGCAAGACCGCCGAAATCACTTACGCCTTCGAAATCGTGGAAGATTCCTGATAGAGCAGGACTGGTTTCGGCTCAGATCCGATAAGCGGTTTCGGTCATGAGCTTGGCGGCAAACTTCATGGCCAACTTGACTGGCACCGGGAGTTCGGCCGCCCCCAAGCAGAGTGCTGTCTCCGCATGCTCGATTTCATCCCGCCGCATTTGATCAACGATTTCGCGCGAACGCCCGTCCCGTTCCGGCAGGCAATCAAGATGGCTATCAAGATGGGCCTCGACCTGACGCTCCGTCTCGGCCAGGAAACCCAAATTCCACCGCTCCCCAAGGCGCCCCGCAAGGATACCCATCGATAGGGCACCAACGTACCAGACCGGGTTCAGCAGGCTCTTTCGCCCCCCGAGTTCGCCAAGCCGCTGCTCGGTCCACGCCAGATGCTCCGTTTCCTCGTCTGCGGCCGAACGCAACGCTTCTCGCACCAAAGGATTACGCGAAGTCAGTGCCTGTCCTTGGTAGAGGGCTTGCGCACAGATCTCCCCAACGTGATTGACACGCATTAATCCGCTGACGTGCACCTTTTCCTGATCGCTTAGGTCGGCTTCCGGCAGCTCTCCGCCCGGCAGCGGGCGCTGGCTGCGCGCAGGCGCAAAAACGGTACGCAACGCGCGGTCGAATTCAACAATGAATTGTTCTGCTGACCTGTTCATTTAACGACGACTCTCCGGGTGCCTGCCCAGCCGCAAGGCATTCTGCGCTTCTTCGACATTGCGGACAATCACCCCTTCCGGGCAAAAATAATCTGCAAAGAGCGCAACGTGATAGCGATTGGCTCCAGTGTCGCGAATGCGCTTCCACTCCTCACCCCTCGACTTCGACCAACTTCCGTCGGGCCTCCCGGAAGCATAGATACGGCGTTCCCGGGTTTCGCAGCGCATGCCTTCAAAGCTAATGTTTGTCGCGCCGCCAGGACTGCGGACGACCAGGACGTAGCGAACCACGCCATCCGCGGTGACCGACAACGTCGAACCATCCACAAAAAATTCGTTCTGAGTCGCCGCACTGACATACACCGCAAGCAGATTCTCGGGTTGCGGCCATGCTGGCAACTGTACCTGGGACTCCTTCCAGCGCGACTCCTCAACATCTTCATCGGATTCTGCGAACGCCGGACGCTGGACGACGAGAAGCAAGGCGATTCCAAATGACCATAGGCAACTAATAATTAGCCGCACGCGCTAGTCCTCACTGACGGGTCCCGGCAAATCGGGGGCTGCAATGACGCGCTGTCTGCTACGCCGATCATGGTCAAGAAAGCGCACCAACTCGCTGAGCGCCTGTTCGTAAACGCCACGCTTGAATTCGATCACCGCGTCCAGCGGCACCCAATAGTCGTTCCAGCGCCAAGCATCGAATTCCGGTTTGGGGGTCGCACGCAGACTGACGTCGTTGTCCCGGCCGACCAAGCGCAACAGGAACCATATCTGCTTTTGTCCCTTGTACGACCCGCGCCATTCGCGCTTGATCCAGTGTGTCGGCACTTCATAACGTAGCCAACCCTTGGTTCGCCCCAGGATGCGCACATGCTCGGGCTGCAGCCCGACTTCCTCGTGCAGCTCGCGGAACATGGCCTGCTCGGGGGTTTCGCCCCGCTTGATGCCACCTTGCGGAAACTGCCAGGAATGTTCACGTATGCGCTTGCCCCAGAAGACCTCGTTTTTGGCGTTACAAAGAATAATGCCGACGTTCGGGCGATAGCCTTCACGATCGAGCATATCAATCCTGCAAAATTAAAAGTTGTCCCAATTCTTTCACAAAGGCCGTCCGCATGCAAAGCGCCCCCAGCGTGTAAAATCTTTCTTTTGCAACGAATTCAAGAGCATCTCATGCGCACTTCGCAGTTCTTTTTCACCACATTGAAGGAAGCCCCCACCGACGCCGAGGTAATCAGCCAAAAAATGATGCTGCGCGCCGGATACATCAAACGCGCCGCCGCAGGTATCTACACCTGGATGCCACTTGGTCTGCGCGTGCTGCGCAAGGTTGAGAATATAGTTCGCGAAGAAATGAACGCCGCCGGGGCGCTTGAACTGCTGATGCCGGCCGTACAACCGTTCGAACTTTGGGAAGAGTCCGGCCGCGGCCCGGCCTATGGCCCGGAGTTGCTACGTTTCAAGGATCGCCACCAGCGCGACTTCGTCATCGGCCCGACCCATGAGGAGGTCATCACTGACGTCGTGCGCCGTGACGTCAAGAGCTATCGCCAGTTACCGTTGCATCTGTACCAGATCCAGACCAAATTCCGCGACGAAATCCGCCCCCGTTTCGGTGTCATGCGTGGCCGCGAGTTCCTGATGAAGGACGGCTACTCCTTCCATAGTTCATTCGACGACCTTAAGCGCGAATACGGGAACATGTATGCGACCTACAGCCGCATCTTTACCCGCCTAGGCTTGAAGTTCAGGGCCGTGGCAGCCGACACCGGCTCGATCGGCGGCACCGGTTCGCACGAATTCCATGTGCTGGCCGACTCCGGCGAAGACGACATCGCCTTTTGCCCGGACTCGGATTACGCTGCCAATATCGAACTGGCCGAAGCGCTCGCCCCCGCCGCCCCGCGCAGCGCGGCAACGAAGACGATGGAAAAAGTCGCCACGCCGGGCAAGAGAGCCTGCGCTGATGTGGCCTCGTGTCTCGCGGTCGACGTCGAAAAAGTCGTCAAATCCATTGCCGTGGTGAGCGAAAAAGTTGGCGGCGAGAATACTTTCGCACTGCTGCTGCTGCGTGGCGACCATGAGCTGAACGAGATCAAGGCAAGCAAGATCGCCGGCCTCTCACCCTTCCGCCTGGCGTCTGAAAGCGAAGTCGAAGAGTTTCTCGGCTGCAAGCCCGGCTTTATCGGGCCTGTTGCGGTCGACAGCGAAAAAGTAGCCATTTTCGCGGATCGCACGGTAGCCGCCATGAGCGATTTCGTTTGCGGCGCCAATGAAGCCGGCTTCCACCTGACCGGCGTCAATTTCGGTCGTGACCTGCCTGAGCCGGAAGTCTTCGACATCCGCAACGTCGTTGCCGGCGATCCATCGCCGGACGGCAAGGGCATACTGGAAATTTGTCGTGGCATAGAAGTCGGACACATCTTCCAGCTGCGCCAGAAGTACGCCAAAGCCTTGAATTGCGCCTACCTCGACGAAAGTGGCAAGAGCCAGATCATGGAAATGGGCTGCTACGGCATCGGCGTCTCGCGCATCGTCGGCGCCGCCATCGAGCAGGGCAACGACGAAAAGGGCATCATCCTGCCGCCGGCCATTGCGCCCTTCGCGGTCTGCATCGTTCCGATGGGCTACCACAAGAGCGAAGCGGTCAAGGCTGCTGCCGACCGGCTTTATAGCGAGCTCAAGCAAGCCGGATTCGACGTTTTGCTTGACGACCGCAACGAGCGTCCGGGCGTCATGTTTGCCGACATGGAACTGATCGGCATCCCGCACCGCGTGGTCATCGGCGAGCGCGGGCTCAACGAAGGCAAGCTAGAATACAAAGGTCGTCTGGACACGGAGGCCAGCATGGTTGCCCAAGATGAAATCGTGAGCCTGCTTGAAGGAAAGTTGTGCGCCGGCTGATCGCCGTCCTGCTGTTTCTGAATGCTTCCGGCGCCTTTGCTGGAGCACAGGTTTACGAGCCGCTGTCGGCCAGCGTTCAGGCTGCATTGCACAAGGCAGTGTCGGACTCACGCCCGCCATCCAGCTCGTTCAGCGACCCGATGGACGCCGTCGAATGGCTGGCCGCAATGTCGCCGCGCCTGGAAAAACGGATTCCGAACCGTGAATATCGGCTCGACCTGTTACGTAGCGTGCATTACGAAGCCACCCGCGCCGGACTCGATCCGCAGCTGGTGCTCGGGCTGATGCAGGTCGAATCCGGATTCAGGAAATACGCCGTTTCGTCGGCCGGCGCCCGTGGCTACATGCAGGTCATGCCGTTCTGGGTCAAACTGATCGGCCGCCCCGACGACAACCTGTTCGACCTGCGCACCAGCCTGCGCTATGGCTGCACCATCCTTCGCCACTACCTGGACATCGAAAAGGGCGACCTTTACCGTGCGCTAGGCCGCTACAACGGCAGCTTGGGCCGGCCTGAATACCCGAACATGGTGCGTGCCGCCTGGCAGAACCAGTGGGGCTACGAAAAGCCCGTTCGCCTGGCACAGGGCCCGCGCTGATTTTTGACCTTTTTTGAGGGTCGACCGCAACAGGGTCGTGATCGGCACTACAAACCGGAAAATTCAGCGCATGCCTGGCAGCATGCCTTTCATCCCGCGCATCAGCTTGCCCATGCCACCCTTGGTCATCATCTTCATCATCTTTTGCGACTGCTCGAACTGGTTCAGCAGACGATTCACGTCCTGAACCTGAACCCCGGCGCCCATCGCAATGCGGCGTTTCCGGCTGGCCTTGATGATTTCCGGCTTGGCGCGCTCGGCCGGCGTCATGGAATTGATGATGCCCTCGACGCGGCCCACCATTTTGTTTTCCGCTCCGGCTGGCAATTGCCCGGCGGCCTGGGCGATCTGCGCCGGCATCTTGTCCATCAGCGCTGACAAGCCACCCATGCTGCGCATCTGGGCAATTTGCTCCTTGAAGTCATTGAGGTCGAAGCCCTTTCCTGATTTCAGCTTCTTGGCGAAAGCGACCGCCTTTTCCTCGTCCAGCCCCTTCTTCGCCTCTTCGATCAGCGACAGCACGTCGCCCATGCCGAGAATCCGCGACGCCATCCGCTCGGGATGGAAAGCCTCCAGCCCGCCCAGTTTTTCGCCGACACCGGCGAACTTGATCGGCTTGCCCGTAATGTGGCGTACCGACAGCGCCGCGCCGCCGCGCGCATCGCCATCGAGCTTGGTCAGCACAACGCCGGTCAGCGGCAAGGCTTCGTTGAACGCCTTGGCGGTATTGACCGCGTCCTGCCCGAGCATCGCATCGACCACGAACAGGGTTTCGATGGGGTTCAATGCCGCATGCAGGCGCTTGATTTCTGCCATCATTTCTTCGTCGACCGCAAGACGCCCCGCCGTATCGACCAGCAGGACATCATGGTAGTGACGCTTGGCCCAGTCGACCGCCGCCAGCGCAATCGCCTCCGGCTTCTCGCCGACGGTGGACGGGAAAAAATCGACGCCGGCCTGCCCGGCCACCGACTTCAACTGCTCGATTGCCGCCGGACGGTAAACGTCGCAGGAAACCACCAGCACCTTCTTTTTGTGGTTTTCCTTCAGGAACTTGCCCAGCTTGCCGACCGTGGTGGTCTTGCCAGCCCCCTGCAAACCGGCCATCAGCACAATCGCCGGCGGTTGGGTGTTGAAGCTGATGCCTTCGTGGGCATCGCCCATGATCCGCGCCAGTTCGCGATGCACCACACCGACCAGCGCCTGGCCCGGGCTCAGCGAGCCGATAACCTCTTCGCCGACCGCCTTTTCCTTGACCGAGGCGATGAACGCCTTGATCACGGGCAGCGCGACATCCGCCTCCAGCAGCGCCATGCGCACTTCGCGCAAGGCATCGGCGATATTGGATTCGGTCAGGCGCGCCTCGCCCTTCAGCGTTTTCATGACGCGGGCAAGGCGGTTGGTCAGGTTATCGAGCATGGTGAATGGGCTTCTAGTAGAATTCGCGAATGGCCGACATTGTAATTCAGCTTCTGCCCCACATCGCCGCCGCCCTTCTTTATGGGGCACTCGGGTTCCATTTCTGGAGCACCCGCTGGCGCGAACAGGAAAACCAGTGCGTCGCCTGCCCCATGCAGGTTTGGGAGCGCGTAGCCATTGCCTCGGCCCTGCTCATTCACGCCTATGGACTCTACGGCGCCCTGTTCACCGAAGCGGGAATGCGCTTCTCTTTCAGCTTCGCGCTGTCGCTGATGATGTGGCTGGCCGTGCTGATCTACTGGCTCGAAAGCTTCATGGCGCGCATGGAGGGCATGCAGCCCCTGGTGCTTCCGCTGGCTGCGTTATGTACCGCATTGCCGGTCGTTTTTCCGCAGGTGCACCTGGTTGCCCACGCCAGCGCCACCGGCTTCAAACTGCACTTTCTCGCGGCCATGCTGGCCTACAGCCTGTTGACGCTCTCCGCGCTGCACGCCATTTTCATGGGCTTTACCGAAAACGCCCTGCACAAGCGCCTGATGAGACGCAGCCTGGCGAGCCTGCCGCCGCTCCTGACCATGGAATCGCTGCTGTTCCGCATGTTGCTGCTCGGCTTCATCCTGCTGACGCTGACCGTCGGCAGCGGCGTTTTCTTTTCCGAAGCCCTGTTCGGCAAGCCGCTGTCGCTGGATCACAAGACCCTGTTCGCCTTTGCCTCCTGGGGCATTTTCGCGACCTTGCTGATCGGCCGGCACGCCTGGG
>JAEUOH010000238.1 GCA_016790845.1 Dechloromonas sp. | reverse complement strand
TACTTCTTGGCCGCACCGCCAAACTTGGCCGACAGCACCGTGGTGATCGCCGCGGTCAGCGTGGTCTTGCCGTGGTCAACGTGTCCAATCGTGCCTACGTTTACGTGCGGCTTGGTCCGCGCAAATTTTTCCTTAGCCATTCCAGTTCCCCAATCATCAAATAAGCAAAAAATCCAGAATCAAAGCTAAATCGGTGGTGCCCATGGGCAGGATCGAACTGCCGACCTCTCCCTTACCAAGGGAGTGCTCTACCACTGAGCCACATGGGCCTACCTTTAAACTCTAGCCGCGCCGCACTGGAGCGGGTGAAGGGAATCGAACCCTCGTCTTAAGCTTGGAAGGCTTCAGCTCTACCATTGAGCTACACCCGCTTAACCCTTGCCCCACAGCACAAACTGTTACAGCATTCAATCTGGTGGAGGGGGAAGGATTCGAACCTTCGAAGGCAGAGCCGACAGATTTACAGTCTGTTCCCGTTGACCGCTTGGGTACCCCTCCAGAAGAACGCAGGATTATCCCGGGTCCACAAAGGGGTGTCAACTGCCAGGAACAAAAAAGCCGGCACCCGGCCGGCTTATCGTGCGGGGGTACAGCTTACTTCTGGGCGAGCACCCAGGTCGCCAACTCCTTGGCTTCAGCTTCGGTCACGTTGTTCGGAGGCATCGGCACCTCACCCCAGTTACCCTTGCCGCCAGCCTTGATCTTTGCAGCCAAGGTAGCGACCGCAGCCTTGTCACCCTTGTACTTGGCGGCGACATCCTTGTAGGCCGGTCCGACGAGCTTCTTGTCGATCGCGTGACAAGCCATACAGTTCTTGGCCTTGGCCAGCGCCGCGGCATCCTGCGCCTGAGCCTGACCGCCGATCAAAACGCCTGCCGCAGCCATCATCGCAACATAAACAGCTTTCATTCTTTCGCTCCGTTCATTGGGTTAGTGGTTATAAATCAGAAATGATGATAAGACCCTTTTTGCTCGCTGGCAAACCACCCGGAACTCCACTCCTACATAACGCAGTAACTGGCCTTGTCGGGGTCGCGAGCAAATAACGCATGCAAACCCATGCGGGCTGACAATCAATGACTCAATTACGCGAAGAAAGACCCAGCAAGGCGCCTGCCGAGACGAACAGGCCACCGAATACCCGGTTCTGCAAGCGGACATATTCCGGCCGATGGAGCCAGTTGCCCAAACGGGCGGCGGCCAGCGCATAGGCGGACATGACGACGATGTCCGTGGCGCACAAAGTTGCAGCGAAGATCAAGTACTGAGGAAATTGCGCCGTTGACGGGTCGATGAACTGCGGCACCAGCGCGCAGATGAAAACAATCGCCTTGGGATTGCTCAGGTTGACCAGCACGCCCTGCATGAACAATCCATTGCGTTGAGGTTCCAGGCACTCGCCATCGATCGCTAGCGGCGGCGCCCGCCATTTCTGCACGCCCAGCCACACCAGGTAGCCAGCACCCATCAGCTTGAGCAGGCCGAATGCCGCTTCCGAGGCTGCCAGTAGCGCTCCCAGACCAACCGCCACGATGGCAACATGCGCCAGCAGCGCAGCTTGCAAGCCAAGGATGGCCGCCAGCGCCGCCCGATAGCCGTGACGCATTCCGGTGCTCATGCTGAGCACCGCGCCCGGCCCGGGCGTGACGGCGATCACGATCGCCGCCAGCAGGAACCCGAGCCAGGTCGCCAGGCTCACTTGCGCCGCTGGATCTGGGTGACGTCGC
Organism: Dechloromonas sp.; assembly: GCA_016790845.1. Classification (GTDB taxonomy): domain Bacteria; phylum Pseudomonadota; class Gammaproteobacteria; order Burkholderiales; family Rhodocyclaceae; genus Azonexus. The sequence continues at coordinate 38,625 of JAEUOH010000238.1, read as the reverse complement.
GGACGGCACCCTTGTCGGCCGATGTGGCCATCAGCGCATAGGCCTGCAAGGCCGCGGACACAAAGCGCTCCCGTTGCTCCGGTTGCCATGCCTTGTCGCCCCGCGCCATCATTGCGGTCCGGCGGCGCGCCAGTTCGTCATCGGACACGGCCAGGTGAATGCGGCGGTTGGGGATGTCGATTTCAATGGTATCGCCCTCTTCCACCAGGCCGATGGCGCCACCGTCGGCGGCTTCCGGCGAGGCGTGACCGATCGACAGGCCCGAGGTGCCGCCGGAAAAACGGCCGTCGGTAAGGAGCGCGCAGGCCTTGCCGAGGCCCATCGACTTCAGATACGAGGTCGGATAGAGCATTTCCTGCATCCCCGGGCCGCCCTTGGGACCTTCGTAGCGGATGACAACGATGTCGCCGGCCACGATTTTGCCCCCTAAAATGCCGTCGACCGCAGCATCCTGGCTTTCGAAGACACGGGCGCGACCGGTGAATTTCCAGATCGACTCATCGACGCCGGCAGTTTTGACGATGCAACCGTCGAGCGCAATGTTGCCGTGCAGTACCGCCAGCCCGCCCTCTTGGGAATAGGCATCGGCCCGGTTGCGGATGCAGCCCTTGCTGCGATCGAGATCGAGCGCGCTGTAGCGCTGGCTCTGGGAGAAGGCGATCTGGGTCGGCACCCCACCCGGCGCTGCCTTGAAGAATTCATGCACTGCTGCATCCTGCGTGCGCACGACATCCCACTGGTCGATGGCGTCGCCGAGGGTTCTGGCATGCACGGTCGGCACATTGCGATGCAGCAGGCCGGCACGGTCGAGTTCACCGAGGATGCCGATGATGCCGCCGGCGCGGTGGACATCCTCGATGTGGTACTTGTCGGTCATCGGCGCCACCTTGCACAAACAGGGCACTTGGCGCGAGATGCGGTCGATGTCGGCCATCTTGAAATCGACACCGGCCTCCTGAGCGGCGGCCAGGATGTGCAGCACGGTGTTGGTCGAGCCGCCCATCGCGACATCGAGGGTCATGGCGTTTTCGAACGCATCGAAAGTGGCGATCGAACGCGGCAGGATCGAGGCGTCGTCCTGTTCATAGTAGCGGCGGCAAAGGTCGACGGCCAGACGGCCGGCGCGCAGGAACAGTTCCTTGCGGTCGGCATGGGTCGCGACAACCGTGCCGTTGCCGGGCAGCGAGAGGCCGAGCGCCTCGGTCAGGCAGTTCATCGAATTGGCGGTGAACATGCCGGAACACGAACCGCAGGTCGGACAGGCCGAACGCTCAATCTCGGCCAGGTCGGCTTCGGAAACCGAGCTGTCGGCCGCCTTGACCATGGCATCGACGAGGTCGAGGTGGATGACCTGGTCCTTCAGCTTGACCTTGCCAGCCTCCATCGGGCCGCCAGAGACGAAAACGACGGGGATGTTGAGGCGCATGGCGGCCATCAGCATGCCCGGGGTGATCTTGTCGCAGTTCGAGATGCAGACCATCGCGTCGGCGCAATGGGCATTGACCATGTATTCGACCGAATCGGCGATCAGGTCGCGGCTGGGCAGCGAGTAGAGCATGCCGCCATGGCCCATGGCGATGCCGTCGTCAATGGCGATGGTGTTGAATTCCTTGGCGATCCCGCCGGCCGCCTCGATCTCGCGGGCGACCATCTGGCCGAGATCCTTGAGATGCACATGGCCCGGCACGAACTGCGTAAAGGAATTGACCACGGCGATGATCGGCTTGCCGAAGTCGCCGTCCTTCATGCCGGTGGCGCGCCACAGGGCGCGGGCACCGGCCATGTTGCGGCCGTGGGTGGATGTATGGGAACGGTATTGCGGCATGACTCTCTCCATCGCGAACTGAACGCCACGGCACTGTCACGTGGCGCGAACTATAATCGGGCAATTCTAGCCCACTCTTACCCTGCAATGCTTCTCCACCCCCAGTTCGACCCTGTCGCCTTCTCGATCGGCCCGCTCTCGGTGCGCTGGTACGGTTTGATGTATCTGGTCGCATTCGTTCAGTTTATTTTGCTCGGCCGCTACCGCATTCGCACCCGCCCCGGACTGATGACGGTCGAGCAACTTGACGACTTGCTGTTCTACGGCATGCTCGGCGTGATCGTTGGCGGCCGGCTGGGCCAGGTGCTGTTCTACGAGCCGGGCTACTACCTGGCCAATCCGCTGGAAATCCTTGCCGTCTGGAAGGGCGGCATGAGCTTTCATGGCGGTTTTCTCGGCGTGCTGATAGCAATGGGGCTGTGGTCGCGCAAGCACCGCGTCGCCTGGTTCGACATCACCGACTTCATCGCCCCGCTGGTGCCGCTCGGGCTGGCCGCCGGACGCATCGGCAACTTCATCAACGGCGAGTTGTGGGGCCGCGTCGCCGACCCCTCGTTGCCCTGGGCAATGATGTTTCCGCAATCCGGCGACATGCAGCCACGCCACCCGTCGCAGCTCTACCACGTCGGACTGGAAGGCATCGCGCTGTTCGCAATTTTGTGGCTTTTCAGCAGTCGACCGCGACCGCGCGCCGCGGTATCCGGCGTCTTCCTGATCGGCTACGGCGCCTTCCGCTTCGTCACGGAATTCTTTCGCGAACCGGACCATGGCATTTTCGGGCAGTCGTACACGATCAGCATGGGGCAATGGCTTTCGCTGCCGATGATCCTGATCGGTATCGTCATGCTGGTGATGGCATACCGCAGGAAATCTCTATAATTATGGATTACGTTATCCACCACTCGACAGGAATCGACTCATGACACGTCCGTTCAAGGTTCTCGGCATCCAGCAAATCGCCATCGGCGGCCCGTCCAAGGAAAAACTCCGTACTTTGTGGGTCGACATGTTCGGGCTCGAAGTCACCAGCACCTTCGTTTCCGAGCGCGAAAACGTCGACGAGGACATCTGCGCCATGGGCAGCGGCCCGTTCAAGGTTGAGGTGGACCTGATGCAGCCGCTCGATCCGGAAAAGAAACCGGCCGTCCACACGACACCGCTCAACCATGTCGGGCTGTGGATCGACGATCTGCCCAAGGCCGTCGAGTGGTTGTCGGCCAACGGGGTCCGCTTCGCGCCGGGCGGCATTCGCAAGGGCGCGGCCGGGTTCGACATCACCTTCCTGCACCCGAAGGGCAACGAGGAATCGCCGATCGGCGGCGAAGGCGTGCTGATCGAACTGGTGCAAGCACCACCGGAAGTCGTTTCGGCCTTCGCAAAGCTCGCCGCCGGTTGATCGGCAACTCGGGCGAGCCTGTTGCGGTCGACGCCCGAAAACAGCCAAATTTCGCGCCCCGCCGCTGGAGGTTCCAGCTGGCGGGCGCCTAAACCGCTGCCGGCAACGGCTGACTCCCGGCACCGTTGGCCAACGTCCGCAGGTGCCGCGCTACAGATTCCGCCTGACTTCTAGCCTGCTCGGCCTCGAATTCGACCAGGGCCAGCGTCACCAGATTGGCGACGGCGTGGGCGAACAGGCGGTGCGCCGGATTCCAGGGCTCGCGGGTAGCGACCTGCTCCAGCGAAAGCACGCCCTGAAACTCGCCGCGGATGTGAATCGGTGTATCGAGTACCGCCGAAATGCGATGGCGGGCCAGATAATTGCCGACGAATTCAGCCGTCGCCGGATGCCTGCCGGCATCGTCGGCGACGATGCACGATTCGCTGCGTAGCGCATTAAAATAAGCCGGGTAATGGCTTGCCGTGATGCATTCGCCGCCCGCATGCCGTTGCGTCGAAAGTTCGAACAATTCCAGGCAGCACAATTCGCTCTGATCATCGGTCAGCGCCCAGATGCTGACCCGCTCGACACCCGACATGCGCGCCGCCGATTCGGTCAGGATACTCAGCGCCATCTCCAGCGATGCCTCCCTAAAATATCCGCCGCGCGACAGGCAGGCGACACCCTCCTGAAGTTGGGCGGGCGTGGCCAGCACTGGGCGTGCGCTGGAGGCAGGTGACGATTCCATCGGTTGGGGCTGGCAAGTCGCTGAAACATGGCATCAAAGCAATGTCGACGATATTAGGCCGGCCCGCCGGATCGAACCGTGAAATCCGCCACGGGCGGGTAATTACTGTCGCTAAAATATCCCGTCAGACCGGGCCGGGCATGGTCTTGAAAACGAATGCAGCCTTTTCGACCTCGGTGATCCAGACCAGCCCGTCGCCGTAGTGGCCGGTCTGGGCGACCTCGGTGATACGCTGGAAGATGACCTCGGCCACGTCGTCGGGCGCAACGATCTCGATTCGCATCTTGGGCGAATAGTCGGTCAGTTCATCCTTGATCCGCTGGCGCGCGACATGACGCGAAGGTGCGCTACATCCCTCGACCTTGGTGACTGTCATGCCTGGAAAACCGGGTAGCGCCACCAGCGCATCGCGCAGGGCCGACAGCTTGTTGGGACGAATAATCGCCTTAATTTCCTTCATGCCTCGACTTCCTCCTCGTCAAACCAGCGATAGATGGTGGGCAAGACCAGCAACGTCAGCAAGGTACAGGTGATGAGACCGCCAATGACCACGATCGCCAGCGGCCGCTGCACCTCGGAACCCGGCCCGCTCGAGAACAGGAAAGGAATCAGGCCGAGCATGGCCACCGTCGCCGTCATCATCACCGGCCGGAAGCGCAGTGTCGCGCCTTCGACCACCGCCTCGCGCACGCTGCGTCCATCTTCGCGCAAGCCGCGAATGTACGACACCAGCACGACGCCGTTCAGCACCGCGATGCCCCACAGCGCGATGAACCCCACCGATGCCGGCACCGAGAGGTATTCGCGCGTCACGAAGAGACCGATGATGCCGCCGATCGACGCGAACGGCAGCACGGTGATGATCAGGGTCGCGAAGCGCAGCGAATTGAAGAGCAGGAAGAGCAGGAAGAAGATCGCGGCGATGGTGATCGGGATGATCACCATCAGGTGACCCAGTGCCCGCTCCATGTTCTGGAACTGGCCGCCCCACTCCAGGTAATACCCTTCCGGCAGCTTGATCTGCTGTTCGACCTTCTGCTGCAATTCGGCGACGAAGCTGCCGAGGTCGCGATCCTTGACGTTAACGCCGACCACGATGCGACGTTTGCCGAGTTCTCTCGAGATCTGCGCGGGGCCGTCCATCACGCGGATATTTGCAACATCGGCCAGACGCACCTGCGCACCGTTCGGCGAAGTGATCATCACGCTCGAAATGGCTTCGACATTGTTCCGGAAACTTTCCGGCAGGCGCACGGCGCCCGGGAAGCGCCGCTCACCCTCGAAGATTTCCGTCGCGACCTTGCCCCCGATGGCGGTTTCCAGCACATCGTTGACATCGGAAACGTTGAGTCCGAGGCGCGCGATGGCCTGACGGTCGATCTCGACCGAGAGGTACTGCTGCCCGCTGATCCGCTCGATGCGCAGATCCTGGGCCCCTTGCAACGTCTGGGCGACCTTGCCGATCTGGCCGGCGATCTTGCGCAGTTGATCTAGGTCGTCGCCGAATACCTTGACGGCGATATCGGAGCGCACGCCGGTGACCATTTCATCGACACGATCGGAAATCGGCTGCGCCATGACGATCTGCACCCCCGGCAGCGCCTTTAGCTTCTCGCGCATCGCGTCCTGGATGTCGTCCTGGGTCCAGCCACTCGGCCATTCGCTGCGCGGTTTCAGGCTGACGATGGGGGTCGATTCGTTTGGCCCCTGCGGGTCGGCCGGCGACTCGCCACGCCCGACCCCGGAAACCGCCGACTTTACCCCCGGCACCTCCATTACCATGCGCATCGCATCCATTTCCATCTTGATCGACTCGTCGAGCGAGATGTTCGGCACCCGGTTGATCCCGGGCACCACCGAGCCCTCTTTCATTTCAGGGATGAAGGCGGTGCCGAGGAAGGGCAACATGCCGATGCTCAGCACGAAGGCGCCAATTGCCGCCGCCACCGTCATCTTCTCGTTCGCCAGCGCCCAGTGCAGCATCTTCAGGTAACGTTGCTTCATCACCCGAATGATCTTCGTATCGTGGTCGCCATCATGTGCCGGCGGTTTCAGCAGGTAGGTCGACATCACAGGCGTCAGGGTCATCGACAGGATCAGCGAAATGCCGAGTGCGATGGCTATCGTATAGGCAAGCGGCGCGAACATCTTGCCCTCCATCCCTTGCAGCGTCATCAGCGGCAGGAACACCAGGATGATGATGCCAACCCCGAAGATCACCGGCGTCGCGACCTCGACCACCGCGTGCAGAATCACGCGCAACGGGCTTTCACCCTTGTTGGCCTGACGCCCAAGTTGCAGGAAGGCATTCTCGACGACGACCACCGAGCCGTCGACCATCAGGCCGATGGCGATGGCCAACCCACCGAGCGACATCAGGTTGGCCGAAATGCCGAACTTGTTCATCGCCATGAAGGTCAGCAAGGGTGTCAGTACCAGCGTCGCGACGACGATCAAGGACGAACGCACATCGCCAAGGAACAGGAAAAGCACGATGACGACCAGAACGACGCCCTCCAGCAGTACCTTGGTCACGGTCCACAACGCCGCATCAACCAATTCCGAGCGGTCGTAGTACGGCACGATCTTCAGGCCATCCGGCAGCATGCCCTTGCCGTTGATCTCGTCGACCCGCGCCTTGATGCGCCCGACGACCTCCTTGGCATTGCCGCCGGCGATCATCATGACGACGCCGCCAACCGCTTCCGTCACGCCGTTCTTGACCACGGCGCCCTGCCGCACGTCATGGCCGATCTTTACCTCGGCCACATCGCCGACGCGCACCGGCACACCATCCTTTTCGCGCAGCACGATGGCGCGCATGTCGTCGAGATCCTTGATCAAACCGACGCCGCGGATCAGGTATTGCTCGGCGTATTGCGGCAGCACGCCGCCACCGGCATTGGCGTTGTTCCGGCCCACCGCCAGGTAGACGTCGGCGATCGATAGCCCGAAATGGCGCAGCTTGTCCGGATTGACCAACACCTGATACTGCTTGGCGAAGCCGCCCTGGGAGTTGATTTCGGCCACGCCGGGAATGGAGCGCAGCAAGGGGCGTACCACCCAGTCCTGGGCGACCCGGCGCTGCATCAGTTCATCTTCGGTCAGCGTCCGGTCACCGTCATCCGGGCGCTCCAAGGTGTATTGATAGACCTCGCCCAGACCGGTCGACACCGGGCCGAGCACCGGTGTGATGCCCTGCGGCAACCGCGAACCGACTTCGAGCAGCCGCTCCATGACTAGCTGGCGTGCGAAATAGACATTGGTCTTGTCGTTGAAGACCAGCGTGATCAGTGACAGTCCCGGCTTGTTCAGCGAGCGCATTTCCTCCAGGCCGGGTAGGCCGGTCATCGCCACTTCCAGCGGCACGGTGGCAAAACGCTCGACTTCCTCTGGCGAACGGCCCGGCGCTTCGGTGGCGATCTGCACCTGGACGTTGGTAACGTCCGGAAAGGCGTCGACCGATAGCTTGCGTGCCGCATCCAGCCCGAAAAAGAAAAGGACGGCGGCAATGACCGCAACGACGAGGCGCTGCTTGAGCGCCTCACGAACGAGGGATTCGATCACGCTCCCTCCATCGCCTTGCGGTTACGTTCGTTGTTCAGGTGGAAGGCACCATTAACCACCAGTTTCTCGTGCCCCTTGAGTCCGGACTGCACAACGCGCATACCAGCCAGTTCCGGGCCGAGCTTGACTTTCAGCAAGCGAAAGACGCCATCGCCCTCCGCCACGAACACATGATCCTCATCGCTCTCACGCACCACCGCGCTGGAAGGCACCACCATGCGCTCGACCGGCTTGGCCTCGATCAGCATCGATGCCAGCATCGCCGGTTTCAGGCGGCCGTCACGATTATCCAGTTCCGTGCGCACCAGCACCGTGCGCGTTTCCGGGTTGATCGTCTGGCCGACGAAAATCAGTTTTCCGACCAGCCTTTCATTACCCAACGCCGGCACCTCGATACTGACCGATTGGCCGACCTTGACCTGACTGACCTGCTGCTCGGGCACCTGCGCTACCGCCCACAGGCGCGACAGATCGGCGACGACGAACAGCGTGTCCGCCGGCTGGACGACCTGCCCTTGCGCCAGCTTGCGCTCGACTACCACACCGGCCAGCGTCGCCACCACCGGCGTCACCGAATCGACCGCGCCATCCTTGCCCAGACGTTCGACAGCCGCCGGACTGACGCCAAGAATATGTAGCTGATCGGCAGCGGCGCGGGTTTCGGCGACCGATATCTGGTATTCGCTGGCACGGCGCTGAACCTCGGCGGCGGCGATGACGTCGGCGTCGTACAGCGCCTGGGCGCGCTCGGCATTGCGCCGATTGAGCTCAAGCTGCGAGCGCGCCTTGAGGTAGGCCAGTTGCTGGCTTGAGAGCTCGCTGCTGTTCAGGCGCGCCAGCACCTCCCCCTTCTTCACCTCCTGACCTAGCAACGCGTCGATCTGCGTCACGCGCCCGGTGACGGTGGCACCGATGCGCGCCAGACGCTGCTCGTCGAAGTCGATGCGCCCGGCCACACGCAGGGTTTCCGCCACGGGACGAATGCTGACATCCGCCAACTGGAGCTGGGCCAGCAGTTCGGGCCCCGGCGCGACCAGTGCCGGATCACTGGCATGCGCAGCCTCGGCCTTTTTGTCCTCCTTGTTGCACCCCAACAGGAGTGCTGCGGTCAACAGCAAAAAGAGGGCGTTTTTCATTCAGTCTTTCCTCCGGGAATCGCCCGCAGTCTTTCGATCTCCACCCAGGCGGTGGCCAGTTCGTAGCGTGCCGAGATCAGTTCGGCGCGCGCTGCACGAAAGACGCGCTGGGCATCAAGCACTTCGAGAAAGCCGCGTTCGCCGTGGCGATAAGCCGCCTCGGCCACTTTCAACGCTGCTTCCGCCTGCCGCACGATGCCCGATTCGAGCGCCGTCACCTGCGTCTGCGCGATTTCGTATTGCTGGAAGGCGACTTCGAGCGCCTGGGCCAGGGAAAATTCCTGCGCCGCGAGCTCGTTGCGCGCCCGCGACAGTTGCGCGGCCGCCTCGCCAACCGGACCGCTGCGGCGATCCCAGAGCGGAATGGTCATCACCACCCCGATTTGAGACGCACGGATGTCCGGGTCTTCGTTCATGGCCGCCTTGAGCGCCAGATTCGGCCAGCGCTGGGCGCGCTCGAGTTCCAACTGGCGCTCGGCCCGCACCGTTTCGGCGCGCGCACGCGCCAATTCGGGGCTGATTTCCGCCAACTGCTTGCGCAAGCCATCCAGTGGCGGCAGGGGGGGCACGTCGCCGAGTCGGCCGTTGATGGCGAATTCCATCGGCAAGCCACCGCCGACTGCCTGCCGCAACAGTGAGCGCGCCTGCTCGACACGGTAACCGGCCGCCTGAGCGACCTTCTGCGCATTCAGTGCCTCGGCATCGGCCTTGATCAGCTCGAATCGCGCCGCATCTCCAGTCTCGACACGCAACGCGATACGTGAGCGCACACTCTCCATTGCTACCATGTCTTCCCTGGCATTACGTAGCTCCGCCTCGCGACGCAGCAGCTCGAAATAACGCCCCCGCAGGCGCGCCAGCAGATCGGCCTCGAAACTCCGTGCGCTGGCTGTCGTTGCCTCCAGCCCGGCTTCGGCTGCCCCGATGCGTGCCGACCGCCGCCAAGGCATGTCAAGCGGCTGGGTCAGCGTCACGGTGCGCGCATCGCCGGCGTTGCCGGCCGGCGTTCTGGCGCGTGTCGAACCGCCAAGATATTCCAGTTCCGGATTGGGAAAGGCGCCAGCGCTATCGACGGCATAACGTGCTGCCGTCACCTGATCGCGCGCCGCCAGCACGGCCCGGCTGGATTCCAGGGCAAGCGATTCCAGCCGGGGCAGGTCGTAGGCGGATTGCGCGAAAACCAGCGTGGCGCTCAGCCCGCCGATCAAGGCGATTAGTTTTGTGCAATGCATCATAGGCAGCATTCTAGCAAGCCTCATACCATCCGTGTCAGCTTGCGGTCAGGAATGGTTCAGCGCAGCAATTCGCTCTTCCAGCGGCGGGTGCGTCGCGAACAGCGCCATCAAGCCCGCGCCCCCGGCAATACCGGAAGCGGCCATGCTCTGCGGCAGCGGCTCGGTATGCAGGCTGCTCAGGCGACGCAGCGCGTTCTGCATTGGCACCGGCGAGCGCATCAATTGCGCGGCGCCGGCATCGGCCCGGAATTCGCGCTGGCGCGAGAACCAGGCAACGATGATGCTGGCCAGCACGCCAAAAACCACCTGGCTGGCCATGCTGGCTACCATGTAGCCGATACCCGGGCCGCTACTATCGGAGCCGCGACGCAGGAAGGAATCGACCGCGTAGCCGACGATGCGCGAGAGAAAGATGACGAAGGTGTTGACCACCCCCTGGATCAGCGTCAGCGTCACCATGTCGCCATTGGCGATGTGCGCGACCTCGTGCGCCAGCACGGCCTCGACCTCCTCGCGCGTCATGCCCTGCAACAAGCCGGTCGACACCGCGACCAGCGAGCTGTTCTTCGTCGCGCCGGTGGCGAAAGCATTGGGTTCGCCCTCGTAGATGGCGACTTCCGGCATCGCCAGATTGGCCTCCTTGGCCAGGCGGGCGACAGTATCGACTAGCCAGACTTCGGTCGAATTGCTAGGCGATTCGATGACATGAGCGCCGACACTACGCTTGGCCATGAACTTCGACATCGCCAACGAAATGAAGGCGCCGCCGAAACCAATAACACCGGAGAAGGCAAGCAACATGCCGAGATTGAGGCCGTTTTCGGTCAGGAAGCGATCAAGGCCGAGTAGATTGACGGCCAGACCCAGCACCAGCATCACGGCGATGTTGGTGGCAAGAAAGAGCACAATACGTTTCATCATGGACTCCATGGATACAGGAAACGTGCCGATGATAGTGCAACGCACAATCCTGTAAAATCGCACAACACCTGAATATAACTTCGAATTTTTCTGACTATTTATGGCGAACCTCAATTACAAGCACCTGCATTACTTCTGGGTCGTCGCGCACGAAGGCAGCATGACGCGCGCCGCCGAACGGCTGGGCGTCGCGGTTCAGACGATCAGCGGCCAACTTTCGTTGCTTGAGCGCAATCTCGGCAAGGCATTGTTCGTCAGCCAGGGCCGAGGATTGGCACTGAGCGATGCAGGCCGGATCGCGCTCGGCTACGCCGACCAGATTTTCCAGCTCGGCGAAGCGCTGGAGGAAGCCGTCGGCAGCGCCGACACCGGTAGTGCCTTACGCCTGCGCACCGGCATTTCGGACGGCATCCCGAAGCTTTTGGCCTACCGGCTCTTAGCGTCGGTTTTGGCAATGCCCGAAGACGTTCGCCTGATCTGTAGCGAGGGCAGCTTCGAGCCCTTGCTCGCAGAACTGGCACTGCACCACCTCGATGTCGTGCTGACAGACCGCCCGGCGCCTGTAGGCGGCAATATCAAGGTATTCAGTACCCAGCTTGGCGACTTCGCTTCCGGATTGTTCGGCAGTGCCACGCTGGTCGAGCGTTATGCGCCAGGATTCCCTGCAAGCCTGAATGGCGCGCCACTTTTCCTGCCGACGCGGCAGAATGCGCTGCGCGCCCGTATCGACCGCTGGATCGAGGGTGCCGGCATCCGTCCACGCATCGTCGGCGAATTCCAGGATAGCGCCTTGCTCGGCACCTTCGGGCGCGCCGGACTCGGGTTTTTCCCTGCACCGCTGGCCCTTGCCGAACAAGTCGCCGAGCAGCTCGACGCCCAGCCGCTCGGCGAAATGGCCGGCGTCAGCGAGCAGATCTATGCTATTTCCAATGAACGGCGTATTCGCCACCCGGCCATCGAAGTCCTGTTGTCATCTTCACCGGGCACGCCAAATACCTGATTACATTCAGCGCTCGCCCGACGCCGGCGACGCGGGAGTTATAATTTCCCCCCCCAACGCAGAACCAAAGCAGAAAAATCCATGTACCAGTTTCGCAAAATCCTCGCCCTCCTCGCATTTGTCGTCGTCAGCAGCAACGTGCTGGCCCAACAGTTGCCGGTGCCGCCGACGCTCGCCGCCAAATCCTGGCTATTGCTGGAAATGGGTTCCGGCCAGGTGTTGACCGCAGAGAAGCCCGATGAGCGCATCGAGCCTGCATCGCTCACCAAGCTGATGACTGCCTACCTGACCTTCGCCGCACTGCGTCAGAAGACCATCGCCCTCGACACGCCGATTACCGTGTCGCAAAAGGCGTGGAAGACCGGCGGCTCGAAGATGTTCATCAGGGTCGACACGCAGGTGCCGGTCGAAGACCTCATCAAGGGCATGATCGTGCAATCCGGCAACGACGCCTGTGTCGCGCTGGCCGAGGCGATTGCCGGCAGCGAGGAAAGCTTCGCGCAGATGATGAACCGCGAAGCCAAGCGCCTCGGCATGGCCAACTCGAACTTCACCAATTCCACCGGCCTCCCCGATCCCCAGCTCTACACCACTGCACGCGACCTGGCGACCCTGGCGTCCGCGCTGATCCGCGACTTCCCCGAGGAGTACAAGAAGTATTACTCGATGAAGGAATTCCGCTACAACAACATCACCCAGCCCAACCGCAACCGCCTGCTATTCATGGATTCCTCGGTCGACGGTGTCAAGACCGGCCACACCGAGGGTGCAGGCTACTGCCTGGTGTCGTCGGCCCTGCGCGACAACCGCCGCCTGCTGTCGGTGGTCCTCGGCACCAAGTCGGACGCCACCCGTGCCAGCGAGTCGCTCAAGCTGCTTAACTGGGGCTTCCAGTCCTACGACGCGGTAACGCTGTTCGCCAAGGACCAGCCGGTAGCCACGCTGCGCGTCTGGAAGGGCACGCAGAAGACGGTCAAGGCCGGCTTCGACCGACCGTTCATGATCGCCGTGCCGCGCGGCTACGCCGACAAGGTCAAGAGCGAATTCACCCCGCAGCCGCGCCTGATCGCGCCGATCCAGGCCGGCCAGCAACTCGGCACGCTCAAGGTGACCATCGATGGCAAGGTTTACGGCGAATATCCCGTACTTGCCCTTGAAAATGTCGGTTTGATCGGCATTTTCGGCCGCACCATCGACAGCGTCCTGCTCTGGTTCGAATAACCGAATGACTCCCTACGTCGCCGACCCCGTCTATCTGAACGGCCGTTTCCTGCCCTTGGCGGAAGCCGGCATTTCGCCCCTCGATCGTGGGTTCCTCTACGGCGACGGCGTCTATGAACTGATTCCGGTTTACTCTCGCCGCCCCTTCCGCCTCGCCGAGCACCTGACGCGACTGCAGGCGACGCTGGACGGCATCCGGTTGACCAACCCGCTCGATGCCGCTGGCTGGACCGCCGTCGTCGAACGACTGATCGGCGAGGCGCCGTGGGAAGACCAGTCGATCTACCTGCAGGTCACGCGCGGCGCCGACAACAAGCGCGACCACGCCTTTCCGCCGGCCAGTGTGCCGCCCACCGCCTTCGCCTTCAGTTCGCCGCTGGTCACCACGCCAGCCGACGTCCGTGCCACTGGCGTCGCTGCGATCACCGTCGCCGACGACCGCTGGGCACATTGCAACCTCAAAGTGATCTCGCTGCTCGCCAACATCCTGGCACGCCAGCAGGCGGTTGATGCCGGCTGCGCCGAGGCACTGCTGATCCGCGACGGCTACCTGAAGGAAGGTGCGGCCTCGAACATCTTCGTCGTCAAGGACGGCGTGCTTCTGGCGCCGCCTAAAACCAGTTTCATGCTGCCCGGCATCACCTACGACGTCGTCCTCGAACTGGCCGCCTGTCACGGTCAACCGCTAAAAATAGGCGAAATTCAAGAAAATGAACTTCGCGCCGCCGACGAGGTCTGGATGACCTCATCGACCAAGGAAGTGCTGGCGATCACGACGCTCGACGGCCAACCGGTCGGCAACGGCAAGCCGGGTCCGGTCGGCGAGCGGATGTGGCAGTGGTATCAGGATTTCAAGAACACGGTAATGCGCAAAGGCTGAGATGGCTTCGTACAAGGACACCCTGCTCGAATTTCCCTGCAACTTTCCCTTGAAGATCATGGGCAAGGCGCAGGACGAGCTCGCGCAAGCGGTCCTCGAAATCGTTACCCGGCACGCCCCCGATTTCGACGGCGCAACGATGGAAATGCGCGCCAGCTCCGGCGGCAACTACCTGAGCCTGACCTGCACCGTGGTCGCCACCTCGAAGCCGCAACTCGACGCCCTGTACTTGGACCTGACTGCGCACCCACTGGTGAAGGTCGTCCTATAACGTGGATTGCGTCGTCAAACATCTGGGGCGGGTCGACTACGAGCCGACCTTCCAGGCCATGCAGGATTTCACCGCCGCACGCACGCCCGAAACACCCGACGAACTGTGGATCGTCGAACACCCGCCGGTCTATACGCTCGGCCAGGCCGGCAAGCCTGAGCACGTCCTTGAGGATATCGGCATCCCCGTCGTCCGGATCGACCGCGGCGGCCAGGTCACCTACCACGGCCCTGGCCAGGTGGTGATCTACCTGCTGCTCGACCTGGCCCGGCTGAAGATCAAGGTGCGCGAACTGGTCACCGCCATCGAGCAGGGCGTCATCGACTTCCTCTCGGCACAAGGCGTCGTCGCCGAGCGCCGTACTGGCGCCCCCGGCGTCTACGTCGGCGACGCCAAGATCGCCGCCCTCGGCCTCAAGATCAAAAACGGCTGCAGCTACCACGGCTTGTCGCTCAATGTCGATATGGATCTTTACCCATTTACCGCGATCAACCCTTGCGGCTATGCTGGGCTCAAGATCACGCAAACCCGCGACCTTGGCATTCCGCTCACCGCTCACGAGGCCGGCGAGCGACTCTCTCAACACCTGCTACGGCAACTGGACCAACAACATGGCTGAAAAAGGCGTCAAGCAAAAAGGCGAACTGAAGACCGCCCGCATCCCGATCAAGATCGTCCCCGTCGACCAGCCGCTCAAGAAACCGGACTGGATCCGCGTCAAGGCCGGCAACAGCGCCGGACGCTTCGGCGAGATCAAGGCCATGCTGCGCGAACGCAAGCTGCACACCGTCTGCGAGGAAGCCACCTGCCCCAACATCGGCGAATGCTTTGGCCGTGGCACGGCGACCTTCATGATCCTCGGCGACATCTGCACTCGCCGCTGCCCCTTCTGCGACGTCGGCCACGGCCAGCCGCTGCCGCCTAACCCGGATGAACCACGCGAACTCGGCGAGTCGGTCGCCGCGCTCAAGCTCAAATATGTGGTCATTACCAGCGTCGACCGCGACGATCTGCGCGACGGCGGTGCCCAGCACTTTGTCGACGTCATCCGCCACACGCGTCAACTGTCGCCGACCACCACCATCGAAACCCTGGTCCCCGACTTCCGCGGCCGCATGGAAGTCGCCCTCGATGTACTCGGCGGCGCCCTGCCCGACGTGCTGAACCACAACATGGAAACCGTGCCACGCCTTTACAAGCAAGCCCGTCCTGGCGCCGATTACAAGCACTCGCTGGAATTCCTCAAGCAGTTCAAGGCGCGCTACCCGAATGTCTCCACCAAGTCCGGCCTGATGGTCGGACTCGGCGAAACCGACGAGGAAATCCTCGACGTCATGCGCGACCTACGTGCCCATAACGTTGAGATGCTGACCATAGGCCAGTACCTGGCGCCGACCGGCCATCACCTGCCGGTCAGCCGCTACGTCCCGCCCGACACCTTCAAGATGTACGAAGAAGAGGCAAAAAAGATGGGGTTCACCGGCGCCGCCTGTGCGCCGATGGTCCGTTCATCGTACTGGGCCGACCAACAGGCTCACGTCGCAGGCGTCGCGTAATAACCGGCTCTTAGCGCGGCGGCGGGGGCGGCGGCGCCCCCGGTGGCGGTGGTGGAATATCCGCGCCCGTCAGACTACCGCTCCCGTGTACGGCTCGCGGATAGGCCATGTTGGCAGGCACCGGAACCCGGTGTCCCTTGGCATACATGCACTGGATATAAGCGTTGTCGTACTGGCGCTGGGTGCCATAGCCCGAGGCATACGCGGAATTGACGCCGACGGCGCTGCCACCGACCAACCCGACACCGGCGCCGACTGCGGCCCCCTGGCTGCCACCGATCGCCGCCCCAGCCGCCGCACCGATTGCCGTGCCGACCACTGCACTTCCGACTGCCGACTGGTTGGCCGCCTGTTGCGCGCTGGTTCCGCCGATCTGGGCATAGGCATACTGCCGGCACTCGTTGTCGTCGTAGCGGAAATTGTCCATCGAGCGGCCGGTACCGGGCAGCACCAGCATGCTGGGTCCAGTCGGCATGACCGTACAGGCACCAAGTACCAAGGTGCCGATGGCGGCGCACAAAATCTTCTGAATCTTCATGGTTTTACTGCGCAGGCCGCGGCGGAACTTTCTGCCAGCCACCCGGACATTCCTTGACGTAGGGATAATAGTTTTTCGCACTTCGGCAGTAATACCAGTACTGCCCGCCTTCCGGCGCCTGCTCAGCCACTTCGTCGCTACGCTCCACGTAGACGGACGGCGCAGCGGGCACGACGACGACCGGTGCCGGCTGATAGTAGGGGCCCGGCGCATAAATCGGCCCTGGATAATAGAGTGGCCCCGGGTAATAGGGACGCGGGTAATAGTAGGGGCGGGCATATCCGCCGCCCCAGTATGGCCCCGGGCCGCCAAAATAGACGCCGACGCCCCCATACACCTGCCCACCCGCCCACACCGGGCTACTGCCAGCGAAGAGCAGAACCAGAATACCCAACAGGATTCTTTGCGCTTTCATCGAACCATCCCCAATGCAGTTTCCATGCACTCAACTACAAGATAGCCGATCCTGCCGCAGACTACTGAAACAAATTGCTACAAGTTGTAAGGGCGGGATGCGGACAGGACGCCCCCGCCTGAGAAACGACTCAGAGCACTTTCATCTTCTTCGCCATTTCGCGCAACTCCCCCCGGAAATTCGGGTGGGCGATGCCGATCAGCGCCTCGCAGCGCTGCTTGGCTGTCTTGCCGCGCAACTGGGCGACACCAAATTCGGTGACGACGTAGTTGATGTCGTTCTTGCTGGTCGATACGTGCGTTCCAGGCGTTAGGGTCGGGACGATGCGCGAGATGGTGTCATCCTTGGCTGTCGAGGGCAGCACAATGAAGGCCTTGCCGCCATTCGAGCGATTGGCGGCGCGCACGAAATCGGATTGGCCGCCGGTGCCGGAATAGGGGATGACGCCGAGGCTTTCGGAACCGCACTGGCCGAGAAAATCGATCTGCATGGTGGCATTGATGGCATGCAGGTTGTCGTTCTTGCCGGCCAGGTAAGGATCATTGGTGAAATCGACCGGATGCATTTCGAGCGCCGGATTGCGGTGCATGAACTGGTAGAGTTTCTTCGAGCCGAGCGCGAAAGTAGCCAGCATCTTGCCGTGGTGATAGTTTTTCTTGCGGTTGGTCACCACGCCGGCTTCGACCAGCGTCATGATGCCGTCGCCGATCATTTCGGTATGGATGCCGAGATCGTGCTTGTCGGTCAGTTGCATGACCACGGCGTCGGGAATGCCGCCATAGCCGATCTGCAGGGTCGCGCCGTCCGGAATCATGTCGGCAACGTACTTGCCAATCGCTTCCTGCACCGGCCCGATCTTGGGCAGGCCTACCTCCAGTATCGGCTCGTCGCTCTCGCAGAGCGCGGCCACCTGGGAAATATGGATGTGACAGTCGCCGTTGGCGAAAGGCACATTGGGATTGACTTCAAGCACCACGACACGCGCCCGCTCGATGGCCGCCATGGTGTAGTCGGCGGCCAAAGCCAGCGAAAAGAAACCGTGCTCATCCATGGGCGAAGCCATGGTAAAAACGACGTCGGCCGGCATCAGCCCACGGTTGATCAGCGAAGGCATTTCGGAGAAGTAGGCGGGGATGAAATCGACCCAGCCATCCTTGCCCCCCGGACGGGTGGCACCGCTGTAGAAGTAGGCGGTATGGCGCACGTGCTCGACGGTTTCGGGATCAAGATAGCCGAATTTGCGGACGGCCAGAATCTGCGACACCTGCACGTCGCGAAAATCGCGGCGCTGCTCGGAAAGCGCGGTCAGCAACGCCGGCGGCTCGCCAACCGCCGTCGGTACGACGATGGTGTCGCCGTTCTTGACGACGCGGATGGCATCGGTGGCGGACATGCGTTTTTGCTGATAAAGCGACTGGACGGACATCGGGTTCTCCTCGGTTTTTTTGTTTGAAATTGCGATGCTCGCACGACTTGCATCGTTGATGACTGACCAGGATCAAAAAAATGCTTGTTGCATCGCAACAATCAGACCTTGCGATTGCTCCCCGCGACCATCCTGATCTCGAACAGCCTGCATTCCAAGGGGCCGTTGAACAGCGGGGTCTTGCGGCTCGGGCGCAAGCCGACCAGTTTGGGCAGGCGCAGGTCGGCGGTGAAGAAAAAGCAGCTCCAGCCGGCCCAATGCCGCTTCAGGGCCGAGCCGAGTTGCGGGTAGAAGGCCGCCAGTTCGTCCTGCTCGCCGATACGCTCGCCGTAAGGCGGGTTGGCGACCAGGATGCCAGTTTCGGTCAGGGGTTCGATTTCGAGCACATCGGCGCGGTCGACCGTAACCACCCCGCCAAAACCAGCCTCCTGCAGATTGCGTCGGGTCGCGCGCACTGCCTTGTCGTCGATGTCGTAACCACGAATCTCCAGCGGCTCGGCCGGCTTGCAGCGCGCTTCGGCGGCCTGCCGGATGGCCGCCCAATTAAGCGCCTCGAAACTGGCCAGCATCTCGAAGGCGAAGCCGCGGTCGAGACCCGGCGCCCGGTCGAGCGCCATCTGCACCGCTTCGAGCAGGAAGGTGCCGCTGCCACACATCGGGTCGACGAGCGACATACCCGGTTGCCAGCCGGTCATTTTCAGGATCCCGGCGGCCAGGTTTTCCTTCAGCGGCGCATCGACGCTGGCCTTGCGGAAGCCGCGCTGCCACAAGGGCTGGCCCGAGGTGTCGAGGTACAGCGTGCATTCGTTTTCACTAAGGAAGACATGGACGCTGACGTCCGGGTTTCGCGTCTCGATGTTCGGCCGCTCGCCGCGATCCTCGCGGAAACGGTCGCAGACGGCATCCTTGACGCGCAACGTAACGAAATCGAGCGACTTGAGCGGGCACTTGATGGCCGTCGTCACCACGCGCATGGTGCGCGACACCGCGAAATGGTTGGGCCACAACTGGCGGACGGCAAGCCGGTAGATATCCTCTTCCTTGGCATACGGCCCCTTGACGATGTGCCACAGGATGCGCGTCGCCAGCCGCGATTCGAGATTGGCGCGGTAACAGACCGACCAGTCGCCGGAAAAGAAGACTCCGCCGGGCGTCGACCGCAACTCCTGGCCGCCGACGCCGCGCAGTTCTTCGAGCAGCAGTTCTTCCAGCCCGCGCGGGCAGATCGCAAAATATTTGTTCATGTCAGAAGGGCTTCAGAACCACAAGGAAAAGGACGAACAGCAGAACGATGACTGGTACTTCGTTGAAGAAACGGAACCAGACATGGGATTTGCTGTTGTCGCCGCGCTGGAAATGCTGCAACAGGCGGCCGCAATACCAGTGATAGGCCACCAGCACGGCAACCAGCGCAGTCTTGGCGTGCAGCCAGCCGCCGCCAAAGCCGTAGCCGAACCACAGCCACAGGCCGAAAACGACGGCCAGCACGCCGAGCGGCGTCATGAAGCGGTACAGCTTGCCGGCCATCAACAGCAGGCGGTCGCGCTCGGCCACGCTATCGGCTGGCACCATGGCCAGATTGACGAAAATGCGCGGCAGGTAGAACAGGCCGGCGAACCAGGAAATGACCATCCAGATATGCAGGGTCTTTACGACGAGCATGCGTTTCTCCTTGCCAGTGCCGCGGCGATCCCGGCGTCGACGGTCGGGTAGGCGAGGCGTAAGTCGAGTTCTTTCTTCAGCCGCCGATTGCCGATGCGGCGCGATTCGCGCATGAAGGACATCTGCAGCGGCGACAACTGTTGTGCAGCCTCGGCGCGCGTCAGGCGCGGCGGGCGCGGCAGCGCAAAGGCATCGGCGACGCGGTCGAAATAGTCGGCCATCTTGAGGCTGGAATCGTCGACCGCGTTATAAACGCGGTTGCTGCCGCCACGCCGCATGGCGGCGACACAGGCCGCCGCCAGATCGTCGGCATGGATGTGGTTGGTGAACACATCGTCACGGTCGACCAGCGCCGGCAGGCCTTTTTGCAGACGCTCCAGCGGCAAGCGGTCGGCCGCATAAATGCCGGGCGCACGCAGGATGGAAACGGCGACGCCGGTCGCCCGCCCCCAGCCCCGCAGGCTGCGTTCGGCGGCAACGCGGCGCGCGGCGCGTGCGCTCTCCGGATTCAGGCGGCGCGTCTCGTCGATCGGCGCGCCACCACAATCGCCGTAAACGCCTGTCGTACTAACATAGACCAGGCGTCGTGGTAGACTTTTGGCCTTGCTCAACGCGGCGAGCAGGTTGCGGGTACGGCGGTCGCCCAGACCCTCGGCGGGCGGTGGCGCCAGATGCAGCACCAGATCGGCCAGACCGGCCAATCGACGCAGGCTGGCCCGGTCGTCGAGGTCGGCCAGCACCGGAATCGCACCGGCGGCGCGCCATTCGGCACAGCGGCTCGAATCGCGCAGCACGGCATAGACGCGACAGCGACGGGCAAGACGGGAGAGAATGCGGCGGGCCACGTCCCCGCTGCCGACAATCAGGATTTTTTGCACGCCGGCATTGTAACAGCGGGGTGAAAAGCGTAGCGAGGATGGCCAGATGCCAGGCACGGCGCGCAGTAAGCGAGACCTATCGACAGATAGGCGAGCTTTCGAGCACCACGCAACGCAGCAGATGGCCGCCGCAGCAGCTTTGCACTTCGCTGGATGCCGCAACAAGGGGAACAAATGAGCCACCAGATCACCGTCCAGCCCAGCGGCCGCCAGTTTGCCGCCGAGGCTGGAGAAACCATACTCGATGCCGCGCTGCGCCAGGGCTTCACGATGCCTTACGGCTGCAAGGACGGCGCCTGCGGGTCGTGCAAGGGAAAGGTGCTGGCCGGAACGGTCGACCATGGCAAATCACAGCCGCATGCGCTCAAGGAAGACGAAAGAGCAGCCGGCATGGCGCTTTTCTGCTGCGCCAAGGCGCAATCCGACCTGACGCTCGAATGCAAGCAACTGACCTCGGGCGCGGACATCCAGGTCAAGACCCTGCCCTCGCGCATCGAAAAACTCGAACGCCTGGCGCCGGACGTCATCGAAATGCATCTTCGCCTGCCAGCCAGCGAGCGTCTGCAATTCCTCGCCGGCCAATATATCGACATCCTGCTTAAAGACGGCAAGAGGCGCAGCTATTCACTGGCCAACGCGCCGCATGACGATGCCTTCCTGCAACTGCATATCCGTCACGTGCCGGGCGGCCTGTTTACCGGCCAGGTCTTCTCGACCCTCAAGGTGCGCGACATCCTGCGCTTCAACGGCCCGCACGGCGGCTTTTACCTGCGCGAAGACTCTGACAAGCCGATGATCCTGCTCGCCGGCGGCACCGGCTTTGCGCCGATCAAGGCCATCGTCGAGCACGCCATCGCCGAAAAATGCCAGCGCCCGATGTATATCTACTGGGGCGCCAAGGCGCGTGTCGACCTTTACCAGAACAGCCTGCCCGAGCGTTGGGCCGCCGAAAACCCCCACATCAGCTACATCCCGGTGCTCTCCGAGCCGGCGGCAGGCGACGACTGGAGCGGCCGCACCGGCTTCGTCCATCGCGCAGTCGTGGACGACTTTCCCGACCTCTCGGCTCACCAGGTTTACGCCTGCGGCGCGCCGGTGATGATCGACGCGGCGCGCGGCGATTTCGTGAAACTCTGCAAGCTGCCGGAAGAAGAGTTCTTCGCCGACGCGTTCACCTTCTCGACCAGCTGATTTTTGCCCTTTATCAGGGGTCGACCGCAACCGGTCAACGCTGCCAGGCGCAACCCTTGAGCGTCTGGCCATTCACCTCGACCGTCGCCGTCCAGCCGAAGAC
Organism: Dechloromonas sp.; assembly: GCA_016790845.1. GTDB lineage: Bacteria > Pseudomonadota > Gammaproteobacteria > Burkholderiales > Rhodocyclaceae > Azonexus. The sequence goes on along the minus strand of JAEUOH010000238.1, from coordinate 16,674 downwards.
GGCATCGGCCATCGTATCGTGACAGACCCCTGGCTCGAAGCGAGCGGCGAGTCGCGTCGCTTCGGTGTGCGCGTTGAAGCGGGCAGCGCCGTTTTCGGCGGTCGGCGTCGTGCCAGGCACGTTCACGTCCGGCAAGCCAAGGCGCTTGAGGACCACAACTTCCGGCCCCACCGCCAGCAGCCAGCCAGGTTCGTTGCCGGTCGCACGCCACGATTCGACGTTGCCGCCCGGCTGCTGGCAGCGCCCCTCGCTTCGCGCCACATTGAGGCCTGAGGCGCGCACCATGCCACCGTCGACGACCGCGAACAATTCGACATAAAGCTTTTTGCCCGCCGCCAGACCGACGCTGTCGAGCGCCGCCGTCAGCGCACGACCGGGCGAGATATCGTCGACCATCGCGTAACTGCGGTCACGGCAGGGCGCGAAAACCAGTTTGTCGCCCTGCTTCATGAGCAGACCGGTCGCCAGTTTGGGCGTGCTGTCAGCCGGCTTGCTGTCCTGCGCCTGCACCCCGCCGGCAAAAACGACCGCCAGCAAGGCGATGATCGAGTGGCGAATTTTCATGGCTTCTCGCGAGAAATGATCGAATAGACAAGTATTGTCGCGTGCGGCAACAAGAAAGTTTTTGATGCAATTGAAAAAATGCCAAGGAATTCACTCGCCAAGGTAGGCGGCGCGCACTTTCGGGTCGTTCAGCAAGTCCTTCGCATCGCCATTCAAGGTGATCTCGCCGCTCTCCATGACATAGCCGCGCTGGCTGGTTTCGAGCGCCAGCTTGGCGTTCTGCTCAATGAGCAGGATGGTCATGCCTTGAGCCGCTACCAGGCGGATGACTTCGAAGATTTTCTGCACCATGATCGGCGCCAGGCCCATCGACGGCTCGTCGAGCAACAACAGGCGCGGCCGGCTCATCAGCGCACGGCCGATGGCCAGCATCTGCTGCTCGCCGCCGGAAAGCGTGCCGGCAAGCTGGGTTTCACGCTCCTTCAAACGCGGGAAATAGCCGTAAACCATTTTCAGGTCTTTTTCGACGTCGACCGCATCACTCCGTACAAAAGCGCCCATCGCCAGGTTCTCGGCCACCGTCAGGCGCGGGAAAACGCCGCGCCCTTCCGGCACCAGCGCGATGCCCTTGCGAATGATGTCATGCGAAGGAATTCGCGTGATTTTCTCGCCGCAGAAATGCACGTCGCCGCCGGCAGCATCGAGCACCCGTGAAATCGCTTTCAGCGTGCTGGTCTTGCCGGCACCATTGGCGCCGATCAGCGCCACCATTTCGCCTTCGTTGACATGGAAAGTGATGCTGCGCACGGCCTGAATGCCGCCGTAGGCAACGCGGAGTCCGGTAACTTCAAGCACCCAGGTAAGCCTCAATCACACGTTGATCCTTTTGCACGACCGCCGGCACATCCTCGATGACCAGCGCGCCGTAATCGAGCACCGCAACGCGGTCGCACAGCCCCATGACCAGCTTCACGTCATGCTCGATGAGCAGGATGGTCGTGCCGTCGCGGCGGATGCCGTCGATCAGGTCGCGCAATTCCTCGGTTTCGGTCGCGTTCATGCCGGCCGCCGGCTCGTCGAGGCACAGCAGCTTCGGCTCGGTGGCCAGCGCACGGGCGATTTCCAGCCGCCGCTGGTCGCCGTAGGACAGGTTTTTGGCCAGGTCGTCGGCGCGGTCTTCGATGCGGACGTAATGCAGCAGATCCTCTGCGCGCTGGCGAATCGCGGCCTCCTCGGCACGCGTTCCCGCCGTCTGCAGCATGGCACCAAGCACGCCGGCGCCGGTCCGGACATGACGGCCGACCATCACGTTTTCCAGCGCCGTCATGTTGGCGAACAGACGGATATTCTGGAAGGTACGGGCAATGCCGCGTTCGGCGGCCTGGTGCGGGGCATCGGCCTTGAGCGGTGCGCCGTCGAAGTCGAAGCCGCCGCCATCGGGAATGTAGAGGCCGGTCATGCAATTGAAGAAGGTCGTCTTGCCGGCGCCATTGGGGCCGATCAAACCGTAGATTTCACCCCGGCGGATGCTCAGCGACACGTCGCGCAGCGCCTTGACGCCGCCGAAATGCTTGGCCACCGACCTCGCTTCGAGCAAGACCTCGGCCATCAGGCGCCCCCCGCCGGCTTTTCGCCCAGTTCGCGCTTGCGCTCCGGTGAGGGCCACAGGCCGGCCGGCTTGAAGCGCATGACGAGCACCAGTGCGAGACCGAAGATCAGCATGCGCAGGCTTTCCGGATCGATCAGCATCTTGCCGAAAAGCGCCATCTGCAACGGCCCGACACCGTAGCGCAGGACTTCCGGCAGAATGCTGAGCAGCACGGCCCCCAGGATGACGCCGGGAATGTGCCCCATGCCACCGAGAACGACCATCGCGAGGATCATGATCGACTCGATCAGCGAGAAGCTCTCGGGCGAAACGAAGCCCTGCATGGCAGAAAAAATGCCGCCGGCGATGCCACCGAAGCTGGCACCCATGGCGAAGGCCAGCAGCTTGAGGTTGCGCGTGTTGATGCCGACCGCCTTGGCGGCGATCTCGTCCTCGCGGATCGCCTGCCAGGCGCGGCCGATGCGCGAATTCTGCAGACGCAAGTTGATGATGATGACGAGTATGGCCAGGGCGACCAGCAGGAAGTAGTACTTCTGCGGTCCACTGAGAGAAATGCCCAAAATCTGCGTCGTGCCGGAAAACCTGAAATCACCAATCGCCACCGGGTCGATCAGGGTGATGCCCTGCGGCCCGTTGGTAATGTTGATCGGCGCATTCAGGTTGTTCATGAAGATGCGGACGATTTCGCCGAAGCCGAGCGTCACGATGGCCAGGTAATCGCCGCGTAGTTTGAGCGTCGGCGAGCCAAGCAGGACGCCGAACACGCAGGCAATGGCGGCGCCGATTGGCAGAATGGCCCAGAACGGCCAGTGCACGCCGAAATGCGGGCTGGCCAGCAGCGCATAGGTATAGGCACCGACCGCGTAGAAAGCGATGTAGCCGAGGTCGAGCAGTCCGGCGAAGCCGACGACGATGTTCAGGCCGAGCGCCAGGAAGATATAGAGAATGGCGAAATTGACGATGCGTACCCAGGCTTGCCCGCCCATCGCCGCAACAAAAGGCAAGGCGATCAGGGCGACAGCAATCAGGACAATGCCGAACGCGGAACGCGGGTTGAGCCACTTGCTCATGCGCGATCCCCCGTTTTTTCGCCGAACAGCCCCGATGGCTTGAACATCAGCACCACGATCAACACGACGAAGGCGAAAATATCCTGGTAGTGGCTACCGAGGAAGCCACCGGTCAGGTCGCCGATATAGCCGGCCCCGAGCGCTTCGATGATGCCGAGCAGGACGCCGCCGATCATCGCCCCCGCCAGATTGCCGATACCGCCCAGCACCGCCGCGGTAAAAGCCTTGAGGCCGAGCATGAAGCCCATCTGGTAGTGGGCGATTTCGTAATAGGTGCCGACCATGACGCCGGCCAGCGCGCCGAGTGCCGAGCCGATGACGAAGGCGGCAGAAATGACCCGGTTGCTGTTGACGCCCATCAGGCTCGCCACCTGCGGGTTCTGCGCCGTCGCACGCATCGCCATGCCGAGCTTGGTACGGTATACGAGGAAAATCAGCCCCGCCATGGTCAGGCCCGAGACGACGACGATCATTACCTGCACCGCCGTGAAACTGGCGCCGGCGAACTCGAAATTGATCTTTGGCAGCAGATGCGGAAAGGTCAGGTAGTTACGTCCCCAGACGATCATCGCCACGTTCTGCAGCACGATCGACATGCCGATCGCCGTGATCAGCGGTGTCAGGCGTGGCGCATTGCGCAACGGCCGGTAGGCAATGCGCTCCAGCCCCCAGCCCAGCGCCATGCAGACCAGCACGGCGGCGCTCAAGCCGGCCAGACCGGCCAGTGCCACCGGCATGCCGACCTTGATGAGGGTACCGGCCACTGTGATTGTCACCAGCGTACCGATCATCACCACCTCGCCATGGGCGAAATTGATCAGGCCCATGATGCCGTACACCATCGTGTATCCCAGCGCGACCAGGGCGTAAATGCTACCCTGGACGAGGCCGTTGATGATTTGCTGGAGGAAAATATCCATATTGGGCAGGTCGACCGCAACATGAAGAAACGGCACCTCTCGGTGCCGTTTCGTTCAGTGTCGACGATGCTTACTTCTTCTCGGGAGCTGCTGCAGGAGCCGCTGCGGGCGCTGCCGCAGGCGCTTCGGCGGCCGGGCCACCCAGGGTCAGGACGTACTCGAGCTTGCCGCCCTTGAACTGGTACATCGAGATGGCCCCCCCCTTGAGATCGCCAAATTCGTCGAACTCGACCAAGGCGGTGACGCCGTCGTACTTGGTCTGGCCAACGGCCGACAGGTACTTGGCCGGATCCACCGAGTCGGCACGCTTCATCGAATCGGCCATCACCATCACCGCATCGTAAACATACGGTGCGTAGAGCTGGATTTCGGCGCCGAATTTCTTGTTGAACTTGTCCTTGAATTCAGGCCCCTTGGCCAGTTTTTCAAGCGGCATGCCGGGCAGCGAGCAGAAATTGCCTTCGCTTGCGTCGCCGCCGAGCTTCATGAATTCCGGCGTGCACACCCCATCGCCGCCGAGGAATTTGGCTTTGACGCCGAGTTCCTTCATCTGCTTGACCATCGGGCCGCCCTGGGCATCCATGCCGCCAAAGAAAACCAGATCGGGCTTGGTCGACTTGATCTTGGTCAGAATGGCCTTGAAGTCGGTTGCCTTGTCGTTGGTGTATTCGGTGGCGACGATCTTGATGCCGGCGGCTTCGGCCGCTTTCCTGAATTCGTCGGCCAGGCCCTGGCCGTAGGCGGTGCGATCATCGACGATGGCGACCGTCTTGACGCCTTGCTTGGCGGCGAATTCACCCAGCGCCTTGCCCTGCTGGACATCGTTGGCCATCACGCGGAAAGCCGTCTTGAATCCCTGCTGCGTATACTTCGGGTTGGTCGCCGAACCGGAAATCTGCGGGATGCCGGCATCCGAATACAGCTTGGAGGCGGGAATCGTGGTGCCGGAATTCAGGTGGCCGATGACCCCATTGACCTTGGCATCAACCAGCTTCTGGGCCACGATGGAGCCTTGCTTCGGGTCCGCTTGGTCGTCCTCCCCGAGCAGTTCGAAAGTCACCTTGGCGCCACCGATTTCCAGGCCCTTGGCATTCAGTTCCTCGACCGCCAGGCGGGCGCCGTTCTCATTGTCCTTGCCCAGGTGGGCCTGCGGGCCGGTCATCGGCGCCACATGGCCGAGTTTGACAACTACGGCCGGCTTGGCGGCCGGAGCCGCCGGTGCAGCGGGCGCCGCGGCGGGTTTCGGCTCTTCCTTCTTGCCACAGGCGGTCATGGCCAGAGCGGCGGCAACGGAGAGGGCAACTACGGAAAGCTTGGCTTGCATTGATGATTCTCCTGGGGGCGTGGGAAAACAATTGTCAGGGGATTGTCCGGAGGCGCCGGAGTCCTGTCAATAACAAGTGCTATGATGAATCACAAGGAGAACAACAAACGACCATTCGCGATGCGGCCTATCCGTTTTTTGAGAGAAGTCACCCACCAGGCGGCACGCAAGACACTTTCCCTGTTGTCACGCCGCAAGCGTTATCGCGTATTGCGTTTTTTTGCGGAATACGACCCGGCGCCCAGCCCTCGCCTGGTGCTCAAGATTGCCGAAACCCGCGAGGAACTGGAAGCGTGTTTTCGCCTGCTGCACGACGTCTATGTCCGACGCGGCTTGATGCTACGCGACCCGTCCGGCATGCGGGTCACGATCTACCATGCGCTGCCCACCACCACCATGTTGTGCGCCAAATTGGACGACAAGGTGGTCGGCACGCTGTCGCTGATCCGTGAGAGCGCCTTCGGCTTTCCGCTGCAACGCATCGTCGACCTGACCAGCGTACGCGTCCGGCGCGGCAACATTGCCGAGGCGTCGGCGCTGGCGATCCATCCCGACTTTCAGCATGGCGGAACGATTCTTTACCCGCTGATGAAGTTTCTGTACGAATACAGCACGACGCTGTTCGATACCCGGCACCTTGTAATCGCAGCCCACCCGCGCCATATTGAGACCTACGAGGCCCTGCTCTTTTTCAGACGTCTTTCGGGCACGGTCGTCGACAGCTACGATTTCGTCAATGGCGCCCCCGCCATCGGCGCAACGCTCGATCTCAAGCACGCACCGGAAATCCTGCGCAAGCACTATGGCAACCGGCCGCTCAGGCGCAACCTGTACCATTATTTCGTGGACATGCATCTGCCCAATATCGAGATGCCTGCCCGACGCTTCTACACCACCAACGATCCGGTCATGACACCGGAGCTGATCGATTATTTCTTCAATCAGAAAACGAATGTCTTCGCCAGCCTCAGCGAGCGCAAGAAGACCCTCCTTCAGTTGATCTACGACCTGCCCGAGTTCCGCAAGGTGCTGCCCTCCCTGCCTGATGGGTGTAGCGACCTGATGGTGCGGCAGCATCGACGCTTTTCGGTCAAATGCCCCGGACGCCTGGCCGCCCCCGACAGCAAAGGCCCGGCAATCGCGATGGAAGTCAGCGAAGTTTCACGCTACGGCTTCCGCGCCCGGACCAGGCAACCGGTCGCCCCGGATATCTGGCTGACGGCGGTCATTCAGCTTGGCCGCCAGGAAACTTCGCTGCTCCAGGTACGCTGCGTCCAGGAAACGCAAATCGAGGGCAACCACCGTTATGGCTTCCAGATCGGCGAACCCGACCTGATCTGGCGCAAGTTCGTCAATGCCCTCTACGACGGCCGTACCCAAGGCGATCTCGACAACGCCACCCGCTTCCTTTCCACCAGCCACTAGGGTGTGCTCACAGCGATGACCGATGGCGCTTGCGGGACACCCATGGCATAGAATCCGCCCATGCTCGAACCCGCGCCCGACATTTCACTGCCGACACACTATCGCCAGCTCGCTCTGCAGGGCGCCGCCATCGTCGTCGTTCTCTCGCTGGCCTGGCCCTATTTCGGCTGGAAAGCGGAACCCATGCCATGGCGGGAAACCGCCTTCGCGATCGGTGGCGTCGCCTTCCTTTTCGCGACGCTGGCCCGCCAGCCCTGGCCATGGCGTCTGTTTCACGGCATGCTGATGCCGCTGGTCTGGTACTTCTACCCGCTACCCGGATGAATCGACGCCGGCCCGATCTCCTCGCCCTGATCGTCGGGCTGGCCGGCACGCTGGCCGTCGCGGCCGTCTTCATCAGCGACCTGGCACTTTCGCGCGAGCGCGAACTGGAGAACGGGGAACGGCGGGTACAGCATTTCGGTACGATGGTCGGCGAACACACGGCACGCACGTTCGAGGCCGTCGATATCCTGTTGCGCGAAATTGCCACCGACCTCAACGAAAACCGGCATGATTGGGAAAACTGGACGCCCGCCTATGGCTGGGAATACCTGGCGAAGCGCCACTCCCGTACGCTCCCTCAGTTGCGCGACCTGATCCTGTTCGGTCGCAACGGCGACCAGCGCTTCATCTCGACCTACTTTCCCTCGCCCCGCATCAACGTACGCGACCGCCCGTATTTCATCGGCCTCGAGGGAGGTGAAACGGCCACCACCTTCGGCCCCTACATCGGCCGCAATTCCGGGCGTTACACCTATGCCCTGGCCCGCCGTATTCAGGATCGCACGAAAAGTTTCTCGGGGGTCGTCTTTGCCGCCCTCGAGCCCGCCTATTTCCAGGATTTCTGCTGGTCCAACCGCCTGACCGACGACTTCGAGTCGGTCGTCATCAATGCCAAAGGGCAAATCGTCACCTCCTGCCGACCGACGGACCTCAGCCAGCAATCGCCATTGCTCGGCGTGCTCGCCGTCGATGCGCTCTATGGCGGCAAATTGCGCGGCTGGCTGCCTGCGGAAGGCAGCGCCCGCCACAACGGATTGATCGCCTCCGTGTCCGCGGTACCGGACTTTGCCGACCTGCGGGTGCTGACCGTGATTCCCGAATCCAGCCTGCTGCGCTCATGGCGCAGCCATTTGATCCAGCTGGGCACGCTGGCCTTGCTGGTTGCGGTCGTGCTGCTGGTCGGCGGCCTGCTAGTGCGCCGCCAGGTTCGCGAAATGCATCTGGCGACCGGCAGGCTGACAAGCAGCCACGAACAGCTCGAAGAGCGCGTGCGCGCCGCCACTGCCGAACTATCGAAACAAAAGGACGAAGCCGAACGGGCCAACCGCGCCAAAAGCCGCTTCCTCGCCGCCGCCAGCCATGACCTTCGGCAACCGCTGCATGCACTTTCATTATTCACTGCCGACTTGCAGCGCCAGGCCAGCCTGGGCAATACCGGCGACCTCACCAGACTGTCCGGGCAGATTTCAAACTCGGTCGGGGCTCTGGGTGAAATGCTCGATTCCCTGCTCGACTTGTCGCGCCTCGACGTGGCCGGCATCCAACCGGACATTCGGGCATTCGCGCTGGATCCGCTGCTCAAGCGCCTGGCCGAGTCGTTCAGACGTGCCGCGGTCGACCGCAAGCAGACACTGGTTTTCCACCGGACTACGCTGTGGGCAGAATCCGACCCGCTGATGGTGGAACGCATCCTCGCCAACCTGATCTCCAATGCCCTGCGCTACACCCGGGTCGGCGGCCGCATTCTGGTCGCCGTGCGGCGGCGCGGCGACAACGTTCTGATCGAGGTTCGCGATAACGGCCCGGGCATTGCCCCCGAGCACCAGGAAGAAATCTATGCCGAGTTTTATCAGATCGGCAACAGCGCCCGCGAACAGGGCAAGGGACTCGGACTGGGTCTCTCGATCGTCGACCGCCTGGCACGAGCGCTGCAAATCGAAATCCGCCTGCGCTCGGCACCGGGACGCGGAACCACCTTCGGCATTCCGCTCAAGGGTACGACCCCGCGCGTCGGCGTCGGCCTGATCGGTGAAATAGCCCAGTTACCGGCTGTCCACTTCATCGGCCAGGGCGACAATCTGGAAGAGGCGATGGGACTGGTTCGCGGCTGGAACTATCCGGTCAGCCAGGAAACGGAGGTCGGCAACCGCATTCCCTGCGCGCGTCAGCCGATGCTGGTCATCACCGTGGCTGCCCTCGCCTCCGCCGTGCGTCATCTGACGCCTGAGGGAACGCCGGTCATCGTCATCGATGCCGATGAACTCGACAGACTGCCGGAAAGCGTCTATCCACTGCACCCTCCGGTTCGACCAGCCAAACTGCGCGCACTGTTGAGCCAGATTCAGAAGACCCTGGTGAAATCGATCCCGTAGCGGGCCACCGCGACCAGCGCCTGAGTTCGGCTACTGACGCCAAGCGTCTTGAAAACGGCAGTCGCGTGAATCTTGACCGTACCTTCGGAAAGCCCCAGTTGCTCCGCGATTTCCCGGTTGGAGAGGCCACGCACCATAAGCCCCAGCACCTGCGCCTGACGGTCGGTCAAACCGACGTCTTCCGGGCGCACCGGTGCCCGCAGAGGCGGAAGCGGCTTTGCGGCATCCAGACGGGCACCGCTGAACGCCCCCTCGGGCCGGAATATATTGCCGGCCAACACCTCGCGCACAGCCGCCAGCAACGACTCGCCGGAAAAAGACTTGGGAATGAAGCCCGATGCCCCAAGATTCATCACTCGGGTAACGGTCGGCAGGTCGTCGAAAGCCGAAATGACCGCGACCGGAATTGCCGGATAGTCCCGGCGCAGGACGTCGAGCGCCGCGAAACCGTCGATACCCGGCAAGGCCAGATCAAGGAGGAGCAGATCGAATTCGTCCTCGCCATCGAGCAACTCCAGCGCCGATTCGAAATCCGGACGGTCGAGCACCTGGGCGCCCGTTTCCAGTTGCGCCAGCAATCGCACCAGCCCCTCGCGCACCAGTGCGTGATCTTCGACGACCAATAGTTTGAGCATCCTGCCCCCTCGTTTATCGAATACTAATTTATCATTACTTTCGGTGAAGTGGTTTAAGATGGAACGAGACACAAGCGAGGAGAGAGACATGTCAAACGACAATCAAAACATGAATGATCCGCTGTCTTTTGTGCGCAGCCTGTGGAGCGGCATGGGCATATCGATGCCCGGCATGGTCACCCCCACCTTCGACGTCGATGAACTCGACAAGCGCATCAAGGACATGAAGGCGGTCGAGGGCTGGTTGCGCATGAATCTGTCGATGCTGCAGATGACGATTCAGGGGCTGGAGATGCAGCGCACGACGCTGGGCGCCGTTCAGGCGATGAGCCAGATGGCCTCCGATGCCGCCAAGTCGATGAAACCGGAAGCCGCCGCCGAACCGGTTGCGGTCGACCCTGCGCAGGAGGCAATTTCCGGTGCAGCGGGTGCCGCGATGTGGCCGTGGCAGATGATGCAGCAGATGCGCGAGCAGATGCAGCAGTCGGTCGAAGCGGCGCAGGCGGCGAGCGAGGAGCAGGCAGCGACCAGGGCTGCCAGCAAACGAGCCAGGAAGTCGGCGGGCTAGCCGGTCAGCGTCGGCCGGCGGCGCCAAGGCGCGTTGCCGAATTGCTCAACCAGAAAATCGACCATCGCCCGCAGCTTGGGCGAGAGATGGCGCCCGCTCGGATAGGTAGCGTAAAGAGGTACTGGCTCAACGTGGTGCCATTCGGTCAGAATTGGAACCAGTTCGCCGCGGCGTAAGGCATCACCGACGATCACGTCGGCCAGGCGCGTGATGCCGACACCGGCCATGGTTAGTTGCAGGACGGTCTCGGCATTGTTGGCGACGACGTTGCCATCGATGTGGACGACGCGGATGCCATCGTTGGTGTCGAAAGGCCAGCGGCGCAACACTGGTAGCGCGGTGATCCACAAGCAGTTATGCCGTTGCAGGTCGTCCGGCGTACGCGGCGTTCCGTATTTGGCCAGGTACGACGGCGCGGCGCAGATCACGCGCTCCAGGTTGCAGATGCGGCGCGCCACCATCGACGACTCGTCGAGTGCGCCGATACGAATTGCCAGGTCGATGCCCTCTGGCATCGCGGCCGGCGCTTGATCGCTGATCGTGATGTCGAGCTCGACGCCCGGATGCCGCTCGAGAAACAGCGGGATCGCCGGCGCCAGCTGGTGCATGCCGAAAGCAGAACCGCAGTGCAGGCGCAACAGGCCTTGCGGCCGGGTACCGGCGCTCAGCACTTCCGCCTCGGCATCATCCATCTCGGCCAGTATGCGCCGCGCCCGCAGGTAGAAGGCCTCGCCTTCGGGCGTCAATTGCAGGCGCCGCGTCGTACGCTGCAGCAATCGGGCATCGAGGCGATCCTCAAGACGCGTGACCAACTTGGACAGCGCCGAGGGCGTCAGCCCCAGCTCCCGCGCCGCAGCAGAAAACCCACCGGTGTCTACCGATCGAACAAAAGCTGTCATCTGAGCCGCACGATCCATTGTTCAATTATGGACTAATTTTCATAAATGTTTTTCTTTGCATGATATTGCTGTCCAGTTTAAAGGTAATTAGAGTGGCGTCGTGCAATGCTGCACCGCATCAACAGGAGTCAATCATGCGTCCTCTCGACATTCCCGCCATTGAACAACATGCCCGCGAATTGCGTGCCGCGGAAATCCAGCGCATTCAGGGACTGTTTGCCGCACGTGGCGCCCTGGTTCTTCGCCTGGCGTCGGAAAGCCTGCTGGCCGGGCTTGCAGGGGCGAGCGAAGCCCTGCGCCCGCTGTTCTCGTGGAACCCCCAAGCCAGTTCGCTGGCATTTGCGCCAAGCCTCGGCCCACTGCTGGACCGCATGAATCACGGCGCCCGCATGCTATTTTCGTGGAACCCGCAACAACGCCGTTCCGGGAACTAACCGGTCAGCCAGGCAGCCCAGAGCGGTAGCGTCAGCATCGAGCCCAGCGTCGTTGCCGAAATCAGCCAGGCGACGCTGCGGCCATCGCCGCCCATGCGCATGGCCAGGATGTAGGCCGACGATGCCGTCGGCAACGCCGCGAACAACACCACGACCTGATAATTCAGCCCTTCCAGGCCGAGGTGATGGCCGACCAGCGCGGCGATGACGGGTAGCGCCAGCAACTTGACGGCCAGCAGCCACAGCGCGACGCCGCGTACGCCCGCAACACCGTCAAGGCGCAGAGCGGCACCGACCGTGATCAGTCCAAGCGCGATCGAAGCATCGGCCAGGCGCCCGAGAAAGGCCTGAACCGGTGCCGGCGGCACGAAGCCGGCAAGGTTGAGGACGAAGCCAGTGGCCGTGCCCCAGATCAACGGGTTGCGCGCCACCTCGCGCCACAGGCCGACCTCACCGTGCCGGGCGAGCATCCACACCGACACCAGATTGGCCAGCGGCACGGCAGCGCCGACAATCAGCCCCATGGTGGCGATGCCCGGCGCGCCGAAAAGCATGCCGGCGACCGCCAGCGCGATATAGGAGTTGAAGCGGTAACCGCACTGAAATACCGATGCGAACGTTAGCGGTGGCAGTTTGACGACCAGTTTCGGCAAGATCCCGAGCAACATGCCCCCCGCCATTGCAGCGAAAGCCGTGGCCAGGAGCGGCAATGCCGCGCTCAAATCGAGACGGGTCTTGATGATGGCGTTGATCAGAAGCGCTGGGAAGAGGATGAAATAGACTAGCTTCTCGACGCCACTCCAGAAATGATCGCCAAGATGCATCCAGCGGCGGATCGCTGCGCCGAGCAGGATCAGTGCGAAATCGGGAAGCAACAACAGGGCTGTGGTCATTGCCGAATTTTAGGCGATGCCGGGCAGCAATCCGAATTGTGGATAGCCGCAATCAGACGATGCCGGCGGCGACCAGCGCGGCGATTTCATCTTCCGAGTAGCCGGCGGCACACAGGATGTGCGCGTTGTGTTCGCCGGCTTTCGGGGCAGGCTGGCGAATCGCGAAATCGTGTCCGGAGAGCTTCAGCGGCGGCGCGAACTGGGCCAGACTACGATCATGCAACACCATTTTTCGGGCGATGATCTGCTCGTTCTCCAGCGCCTCCTCGGGACTCAAAACCGGCGTTACACAGCAGTCGACCGCAGCGAACAGCGCCGCCCAGTCGTCGCGCGGCCGGGTGGCGAACAGGGCCGCCATGTCGCCACGCAAGCCGGCATCCCACTGCCGCCTGATCCATTCCGGCCGTTCCAGCGCAGTGCAGCAGATTTTCCAGAACTTGCCTTCCAGCGCGCCAACCGCCATGTAGCGTCCATCGGCACAACGATAGGTGGCGTAGCACGGCAGGCCGCCATTGAGCAGGTCGCTGCCACGTGGCGCCGACTGGCCGGCATCGTTGAGGCGCAGCATGGCGAAATAGGTATGCGCCAGCACACTGTCGGTCATCGCCACGTCGATGTAGCGCCCCTGCCCCGTCCGCTGCGCTTCGAGCACGGCGGCGAGGATGCCCATCGCTGCCGTCAGCGCACCGCCCAACAGGTCGGCAATCTGAAAATTGGGGATGACCGGGCCGCCGCCTTCGTTACCTGTCTGCTCGAGCACGCCGGTGTAGCCGAGATAATTAATGTCGTGTCCGGCATGGTCGCGATACGGGCCGTCTTGCCCGTAGCCGCTGAGCGAACAGTAGGCGATCTTCGGATTGACCGCGGCTACCGCCGCGTAGCCGATGCCCAGTTTGTCCATGACACCGGGCCGAAAACTCTCGATGATCACATCCGCCGTCGCCGCCAGCCGCATGAAGACATCGACGCCTGCCGGCTGTTTGAGATCGAGGCGCAGCCCCAGTTTGTTGCGGTTGATCATCCGGAAATAGGCGCTGTCCTCACCTTCGCCGGTGCCCATGGTGCGTGCATAGTCGCCGACCTGCGGGTCTTCGATCTTGACCACCTCAGCGCCGAAATCGGCCAAGTGCAGCGTTGCCACCGGCCCCGGCAGCAGGCGGGTCAGGTCGAGGACGCGGATGCCGGCCAGCGGCGGTGGCCGGCTCACGGCTCACAACTGCCGAGCAGGTCGGCTTCGAGTTCGATTTCCATATCTTTCTTCAACTCGCGGTCGATGTACATCCCGCGATACAGGCGCCCGGCATTGGCCGCCCGCCGTCCGTGCGGCGTTTCCCAGGAATCGACGCGCAAACTGACGAGACCCAGTTGCGCTTCGACATTGGCAGGCTCGCCATTCAGGCACGGATAAGCGAGCGCCAGCCGATTGAACTCATCGCGCGTGTAGTGCTCGATACCCCGCCCGGGCACGGCCGGGCAGGCGGGCAGGATGCGGGTCTCGACAACCGCGGCAACGATCCGGCCCTTGACGAAATAGTCGGTTTCACTGGCCCCGTTGCCACCGCCATCTTCACGGTAGATCACACAACGCTCAGGCTGGAAATTCTGCGGCTGCGCCTTGAGCAGGCGCGCCGAAGGCCGCGCGGGCGGCTCGCCGGCCGCTGCGGTAAAAGCCAGCAGCGCCAGCATCACGGGAAAAATTCGCATCGGGAGAAGAAAGCGGGTCAATAGACCCGGCTATCTTCGATTACTTTCCCGTCGTTGGGCAAGCCGCCCGGAGCGCAGAAAGCGACCTCGCCGCGCAGTTTGGTCACCTCGCGCAGGCTGGCAAGCACTGCCTTGTCCAGCGCCTCACCGCCAGCCTCGATCTCGCAGTGCAGGGTCATCCGGTCTTGCCCGCCGGGGTTATCGACGACCAGGCGCAGGCGGTGGATTTCCGGATGCCGCCGTGCGATGTCGGCGACCTGCTCGGGATGGACGAACATGCCCTTGACCTTGGTCGTCTGGTCGGCGCGGCCGAGCCAGCCGCGAAGCCGGATGTTGCTGCGACCGCAGGGCGAGCGGCCAGGCAGGATGGCCGACAGGTCGCCGGTAGCGAAGCGGATCAACGGGTAATCGGGGTTGAAGGTCGTCACGACGACCTCACCGACCTCGCCCAAGGCGACCGGGTCGCCAGTGCCGGGGCGAACGATCTCGACCAGCAGCCCCTCCTCGACGACCAACCCTTCCTCGGCCTCGGTTTCATAGGCGATAGCGCCGATGTCGGCCGTGGCATAGCACTGGCGCACCGTGATGCCGCGTTCGCGTAGCCAGTCGCGGGTGATGCCGGGCAGCGCCTCGCCGGACACACAGGCCTGGCGCAGCGACGAGACGTCGGCGCCGATTTCCTCAGCCTTCTCGATGATGATGCGCAGGAAGGACGGCGTGCCGACGTAACCGTCCGGACGCAGGTCGGCGATCGCCTGTACCTGCTGCTCGGTCTGCCCGGTGCCGCCGGGAAAGACCGAGCAGCCGAGCTTGCGCGCCCCGCCCTCGAAGATGAAGGCGCCGGGCGTGAAATGGTAGGAAAAGCAGTTGTGGATCAGGTCGCCATGGCGAAAGCCGGCCGCATAGAGTACGCGCGCCATGCGCCAGGGATCGATGTCGGTGCCCTGCATTTCGTAGATCGGCCCGGGCGATGCGAAGACGCGCTTGGCCTTGGGCCGCGGCAGCGAATTCAGGCCGCCGAAGGGCGGGTGCTTCTTCTGCAGTTCGATCAGGTCACGCTTGCGGGTCAGCGGCAAAGCGGCCAGCGCCTCGCGCGTCGCGCAATCGAAGGGGTTGATGCCGGCCAGCGCCTGAAAATAGTAATGCGTCGTTTCCTTGGCATGTGCCACCTGCCGCACCAGCTTGTCCATCAGGTCGGCTTCGCGCTCGTCGGGGTCGCGGGTTTCCAGCGGATCGTAAAAGCTCATTTGGTTTTCTCCGTTTTTTCGCGGTCGACCGCAACAGGCCCCCGCCGAGGCCAAGGTCGCAAAGTAGGTGTGTTGGGCAAGGCGGAGGCCGGCGCCGTTTGCTCACTGCAAACAAGCCGGCCGACAACGCCGCCCGGCACGCCGCACTGCGACCTTTCAGGAGAGCCAGCGTTTGCGGCGTCTGTAGTGTTTTACGTCCTTGAAGGATTTGCGGCCTGCGGAACTCAGCCCCAGATAGAACTCCTTGACGTCTTCATTGGTCCGGAGATCCTCCGCCCCACCTTCCATGACGACGCGGCCGTTCTCCAGGATGTAGCCGAAATCGGCATATCTCAGCGCGACCATGGTGTTCTGTTCAGCCAGCAGGAAGCTCACGTTCTCGCGCGAGTTGAGATCCTTCACGATCTCGAAGATTTCCTCAACGATCTGCGGCGCCAGGCCCATCGATGGCTCGTCGAGCAGGATCATCTCCGGCTTGGCCATCAGCGCCCGACCAATCGCGCACATCTGCTGCTCGCCACCGGAGGTGTAGCCGGCCTGCGAAGTACGCCGCGTCTTGAGGCGCGGGAAGTAGTGGTAGACCTTTTCCAGGCTGTCCTTCAGCTCGCTGCGCGAAATTGAGCGGGTATAGGCACCGGTCAGCAGATTTTCCTCGATGGTCAGGTGGCCGAAGCAGTGGCGGCCTTCCATGACCTGGATGACACCGCGCTTGACCAGTTCGTTTGGCGAGAGTTGGTCGATGCGCTCACCCTTGTATTCGACCGAACCCTTCGTAACGTCGCCTCGCTCGGCGTGCAACAGGTTCGAGATGGCTTTCAGCGTCGTCGACTTGCCGGCACCGTTGGCACCGAGCAGGGCGACGATCTTGCCTTTCGGCACGTTCAGCGACACGCCCTTGAGCACCAGAATCACGTGGTCGTAGATGACCTCGATGTTATTGATGCTCAGATAGTGGTCGACCGCAACAGCGGCAGTTTGTGTACTCATGGTTGTTCCCGAAGCATGGAAACCAGGAAATGGCGAGG